>NZ_LR130778.1:166875-333750 GCF_900538275.1 Petrocella atlantisensis
GCCCGGCTGCCGCTATACATGCTTTGTGTAATGTCACACCTAGTTGTTTTTCAAGGTTCTTTTTAACTTGTACAATGGTTTCAGTTGCTTTACCTATGTCATGAATCTGACCGTCAATCATAGCTCTTGTGTCATGTTCCACCATAGCATAAGCCATCACTTTGAAATCGATACCCGTTCTGTAGCCGACCACACCTACGACAGATCTGGTTCCAATATCTAATCCAAAAACATAATTATCATTTAGCTTATTGTTGTTTTTACTCATGAAAACACCTCGATATCCATAATAGATTCATCTTTGCATTAGGAATGGTTCTATTAAAAATCTAAGTACAAATTTTCAATGCCATGAAACATCCATTCTGTATTGGGATGAATCTTACCATATACATTTTTTCCACTCATAACCGCGCCATCTAAAAAATACAAAGAGATATATGGTACTTCTTCTATCATATGCGTTTCAAAATTATTTACAGATGCTTTTAGCTGATCCATCGTATAGGCACCAACGATACTGTTAATCAATTGATCCATGGTTTCTGACTTATAACGAATATGATTTTGTAATCCGTTACTTGCAAACAATGAGCCGTAATCCGGAACTTGGGACATTTTCCACCCACCATATAATAAGTCATAGTCACCACTTTCTATTTTTTCATAATATAGATTTGGCTCAACGACGTCCAAAAGAATCTTAAAACCTAAAGCTTCAAAATCTTTCTTAATAATATCAGCTGTATGCACACGAAGACTGTTTTCTTTATTGACGAGCATGGTGAGTTCTATAGATGTTTGCTTTGCCTCATCCGCATAGTCAAAAAATCCGTCTCCGTCAAAATCAACATATTTACTTTCGACAAGACGCTTTGCAACGTCCATATCATAATTGTAATAAAGTTCACGTCCAGTAGCATACCAACTACCCGGAATAATAGGTGCATTGACAAGTTTACCATGATTTATATAGCGGTCATATAAAATAAATTCACGATTGACAGCATATGCAAAAGCCTGACGTGTTTCCTTATCCAAAAACAAAGGACGATCAAAATTAAAGCCAATAAAGTCATAATAGCTCGAAGTGTAACTTGTAATATTCTGTTCCTCATTGCTGGAATACTTCAACCAATTGAAATTACTTGGGTTCATGATATCAATCAGTTTTTGATCAAACAGCGTTTCCATGGCCTGACCATCATTCATGATGACACCTTTTATATTCTCTATATAAGGTCCATCACCATGCCAATCTAGATTTGCTGTCAAATCAAAATTCTGCATTTGCTGATATTCTACAAATCGATAGGGTCCTGTACCTATTGGAAACATTTCATCATAATCGGATGATGATACGTATTGTCTTGAAACAATGGGAAAGGTTAAGTCACTTAATGCAAAAGCATATCCTTGATTATAATAGATTTTCAATGTCAATTCATCCACGACTGTTGTGTTTTTAATCGGTCTAACTTGATTTTTATAGCTTGAATAATCAACATCCTTAATTCTATTGATGGTATAAGCAACGTCTGATGCTGTTAATTTTACACCATTATGGAACAGCACATTGTCTTTTAGCTTGATGGTAAGTGTTGCACCTTCATTCTCAAAACTATGAGAAGCAACAATTACCGGAATCGGCATCAATGTCTCATCTAGAACAAAAAGTGGTTCATATACGAGTCCTAGAACCTGAAGTACACTTTGTTGATCATTTTTTAATGGATCAAGTGTTTTTGGTGCATAGCTTGCAATTCTAAGTGTACCTCCAAAAGTCGGTTCAACGGTTTTGATGACTTCTGTTTCTGCATTTTCACCTGAATCTGTTTGAGATTCTTCTACTTCACTTGTGGTTTCATCCACTTCCGTATTCGGCTGTTCTTGATTTGCAGAGCAACCGGTTAAAACCATCACAAGTCCAAAAACCCATAATAGCTTAGTTATTTTTTTCATATTCTGCCTCCCTAATCTCGTTCATCATTTTTTCTAGATCATCCTTGATACTTTCTATACCTTCAGTTGTATCAAAAATATAATCTGCATAATCTTCATAATCATTTCTTTGTGACTTGAGAATATTTTCTGCTGTTTTTAAATCAATGGACCTAGAAGATATAAGCCGCTCTAGCCTTATATCTTTATGAGCTTTTAGACACACCATCCCATGAACCAGCTTAGAAAAACCGGCTTCAATCATAACTGCTGCTTCAAGTATAATATATTTATGATCTGATCTTCTGATTTTTTCCTCAATCATTTTAAACATAGTACCGTGCATAATTTCATTTAGGGCCATTAAAGATTGTTTATCTGCAAAAACGATTTTTCCTAGTTTTGAACGATTGATTTCACCATTTTCAACAATGTCGTCACCAAATTTTTCAGAAATACTATGGATCATCCCTTTATCCCTCAATAATTCATGAGCAATTTGATCTCCTTCAATGAACATAGCATTCAGATGTTCAACTAGGTACTTACTCATATAGGTCTTACCCGTTCCTGCGCCCCCAATAATTCCTATAACATAACTATTTTGATTCATACCAGTTCTTTCCTATATGGGCATCTACGGTTAAGGGTACACTGATTAATACCGCCTGTTCCATTTCTTCAACCAAGAGTGATTGAATATATTCTTGTTCTTCTATGGGTGCTTCAATTAACAGTTCATCATGGACCTGAAGAATTAGTCTTGCTCGACTCTTTTCTTTAACCAGTCTCTTTTCTACATTAATCATAGCAATCTTTATTACATCGGCAGCACTACCTTGTATTGGTGTATTCATAGCAACTCTTTCTCCAAAAGATCTTTGGACAAAATTACTTGAAGCAAGTTCAGGCACAGGTCGAATGCGGTTGTACATCGTTGTTACATAACCGTCAGTTTTTGCTTGGCTAATACACGCATCTAAAAAGCTTTTAACTTTTGGATACTTTTCAAAATACTGATGGATATAAGCACCTGCTTCTTTTACACCGATATTCAAGTCTTGACTTAACCCAAAAGCACTGATGCCATAAACGATACCAAAATTAACGGCCTTGGCATTACGTCTTTGAAGATCGGTTACTTCTTCAAAAGGGATATGGAATACTTGTGAAGCCGTCATTCTATGAATATCTAACTCTTCTCTGAATGCTTTTATAAAGGATGCATCTTCTGAAAGATGGGCCAATAATCTTAACTCAATCTGAGAATAATCTGCATCAATAAAAATGTAGCCTTCATCCGGTACAAATACTTTTCTTATTTCACGTCCAAGTTCCAAACGTATGGGTATGTTTTGTAAATTAGGATCTTGACTACTGATGCGTCCGGTGGAAGCAACTTTTTGGTTGAAAGTCGAATGTATACGTCCATCTTCCTGAATATAGTCAAATAAGCCATCCGCATAAGTTGATTTTAATTTTGTTAGTTGTCTATAGGACATGACTGCATCCACAATAGGATGATACGGTCTAATTTTTTCCAGTATATCCACGGAAGTTGCATAGCCAGTTTTCGTTTTTTTAGCAAAAGGTAAGGCCAGTTTTTCAAAAAGAATAACACCCAGCTGCTTAGGGGATGAGATGTTAAAGTTTTCTCCTGCCATCTCAAATATTTCCTTTTCCAAAATCTCAATACTAATTCTAAGCCTTTCAGCAAAAGCTTTTAATTGTTCACCATCCACTTTTATACCCCGCTTTTCCATGCGGTATAAAACATATAATAACGGTAGTTCAATTGTATTATATAAGCCCATCAGATTCTTATCATCAACTTCTTTAACTATCTTAGGATAGGCTTGCTTAATCGCTCTAACTGCTAGTACACCACGGTCTATTAATTCATTTTCATCAATGTCCATTAAAGCTTTAATGGATTTACCCTTACCTAAAAATCTGTCATCCGCCATGTAGGATATGCCACCATACTCAGCAGCGATTTTATCGATTTCGTAATGACTCGATACAGGGTTAATCAGATACATCATAAGTGATACATCGGTTATAGATTTTGCATAAAGATGCATAGGTGCATCAATTTGATGCAACTGGTATTTAAGATCATATGTAATCTTTTTAATAGTCTCATTCATGAGCAAGTCATTAATGGTCTTATAAATCAGTGCTTTGTCAATAAGCCTACTATCCGTATAATAATAGGTTGTCTGATCACATATAAAAGTAAGACCGGTCATACTCTGATCATAGAAAAGATAATAATAACATTCTTTAGCACCCTCTAATAGACGCTCTAACTGATCAATGTCACTAATTTTTTCCACATTCATATCCGGTTCTTTTTCCACTTTTATATCTGTAAATTTGCCCAGTAAGGAATTGAGGTTCAATCTGACAAAATAATCAAAAGCCTCTTTTGTATAGATCTCACCGACCTCACTTTTATCAAGACTAAAATCAAGATCAACATCTGTTATGATTGTCGCCAGTTTACGACTCAGCAGGGCTTGATCGATATACTCTGTCATCTTCCCTTTTAGGCCTTTAGCAAAACCCTCTCTGTCTTCATAAGCGGCTTCTATTGTATGATATGTAGATATAAGCTTTAATGCTGTTTTCTCACCTACACCGGGTATGCCAGGTATATTATCAGAGGCATCGCCCATAAGTCCCTTTACATCAATAAACTCTGTAGGTGTTACACCGAACATATCCATAACATCTCTATCATAATACTGTTCGTATGTGGTTGTTCCACTTTTCGTTCTTGGAATTATAATTTTAGTACGTTCTGTGGCCAATTGTAACATATCTTTATCGCCGGATAATATGGCTACTTCAAAAAGATCCTGTTCTCCGGTTCGTGCTAATGTTCCAAGTACATCATCTGCTTCAAAGCCTTGGATTTCACATATAGATATGTTCATCGTGTTTAATACTTCTTTTACAAGTACCATTTGTGGTCTTAGTTCTTCAGGCATACTTTTTCTTGTGCCTTTATAATCTTTAAAAATTTCGTTTCGAAAGGTAGGTCCCTTTAAGTCAAAAGCTATGACCACATGGGTCGCTTTTTCATCTTCTATTATTTTCGTTACAATATTAATAAAACCATATACAGCATTTGTATACTCGCCTTCACTATTACTTAATAAAGGTATGCCATAGAAGGCTCGGTTCATAATACTATTTCCATCCACCAGTAAAAGTTTTTTCATACTCTCCCCCGATTTCTATAAGTACAACGCTGTCAAGTTACCATGAGTCCCTTAGTATTATAACAAACATCTATCCTATTCACCACAACAAAGTGAGGTATTCATAACAAAAGTAGTTATATTTAGGAAAGGTGTAGTTTCCAAAACAAAAAAAAGATGTCTTCATGTAGAAAACATCTTTTTATTCATTGTTAGAATTTTAATTTGATATACCCTATGAGTAATCCTAAGATGAGGATACCACCTACCATTACGATGACCCAACCTTTGTCATATGGAACGCCAAATAAATCGTTCCCATACAGATGATCAACCTCTTGTAGTAAGCTATCACTTGTAGCTTTCTGACTGCGCTCATTTTCATTCGATGCTCTTGATAAAGAGGCATCCTCAGATTCAGTTGCTTCCATTGCAACACCTACATCCCCACTATCATCACTTAAGGCGGACATGGATAGCATTTCTTCTGAAACTTCATCATTACTCATATTTTTTTCTTGATTCAGGTTATTAAGTCCAATTAAACTAAAGACCAATACAAAAACAATGACAGCAGCAATGTTAAGCTGTTTTAAGAATACAATATTTTGTCTTTTTTTAGGGCGTTCTATTTTTTTCATCAAACGTTCATGAAAATCAGAAGGCAAATCAACTTCATCTGTCGATTGAAGTACTTGATGGATAGACATGAGGATTTCATAGTCTTTACGACAAACATCACAATCTTCTATATGTGCCATCAATAGTACTTCATTACTATGATCCAAACTTTTGTCCATGTGTTGGTGTATCCATTCTCGGGCTTTTATACACTCCATCATCTCGCCTCCTTTCATTATTTTAGACGCTTTAACTGGCAGTTTGTTCCCGCTTTTTAATAATAATATCTTTTAGGGCTTGTCTTGCTCTTGAAATTCTTGATTTGGTTGTACCCAGATTACATTCCAACATCTTTGCAATCTCATCATAACTGTATCCGTATATGTCTCGATAGATAATTAAAATCTTCTGGTCTTCTTTTAGCTGATCCATTGCATTGCGGACTTCCATAACCGTTTCGTTTTGCAATGCCTCTTGTTCCGGTGTTAGGCTATGGTCGACAAACTGCCTTGTAATGCTTTCATCATCCAAACCAACCTTAACTTCCATAGTGGTTGTGTGTTCCAGATGACGCTTCCGTTTGCGGTACTCATCAATACAGGTGTTCATAGCAAGTCTATGAAGCCATGTACTAAAGGCGGATTCAAATTTGAATTTATCAAGGTTATTATATACCTTTATTAACACCTCTTGTGCGGCATCATAGGCATCTTGTTCATTCTTAAACATTTGCATAGCAATGTTATATACTTTCTTTTCATAAGGAAGAATAAGCTTCTCAAATGCCTTAGAATCACCATTAACGGCATTCTTTATTAACTTATGTTCTAATTTCGCTGACACTTGATCACCTTCTTATTTGATTACTATATTTGCTTTTATCTTTACAATATCGTTTATAATTATAGCATAAATAATCATAAGCGGCACTACTATTAATACTACATTCCCATTACAAATGTTGGTTAAAGGGTTTCAAATCAATTAAAAATAAATCTATTGCGTTTTACTATTTTATATGATATTATATAAAAACGTCATCAGCACCTACATTATATTCAACTGCGGATATGGCGGAATAGGCAGACGCATCAGACTCAAAATCTGACGCTGGTGACAGTGTGTGGGTTCGACTCCCACTATCCGCATTCATACAAGTTTTTATAGATTTGGGATTATTTAATTATATGAGACACATCAGACTTTTTAAGAAATTAAACAAGGTTTGACGTGTTTTTTTATTTGATATTTATTATTATGTAATGGATGCCTCATAAATAGACTGGATGGATTGATCCATCATCGTATTAAATGCATCATCACTTTGCCTCGCATTTAATCCTTCAGACAACGCTCTTGAAAAGCTTGCAATCAACTTATGATTGCGACTCAGTTTTTCATTGGCCTCATTTCTTGAGTATCCTCCTGATAAAGCAACCACTCTAAGAGCACTAGGATGGTTAATGACTTCTAAATAAAAATCATCAACATCAGGTATCGTAAGTTTTAGCATAACCTGATATTCTGGGTCGAGCTGAGTTAGGTGATGCAGTAATTCTTGTTTAAGCATTTCTTCCGCTTTTTCTTTGTCATGCATATGAATATCTATCTCAGGTTCAATAATTGGCACAAGTCCTGCATCCCAAATAATCTTACCAATATCAAATTGTTGCTTAACTAATGTTTTTATTCCGGTTTCATTGGCTTCTTTTATTACTGAGCGCATTTTAGTACCAAAAATATGCCGTTCTTCTGCCTGTATAAGTAATGTATCAAGATTTGGCATTGGTTTCATTAACTGCACGCCGTTTTCCAAATCAGCCAACCCTTGATCCACTTTTAAAATAGGTACAATGCCTTTCTCTTCCCATAAGTAATCAGCAGAATATTTATCTCCTACTTTCATATTCATTGTCTTTTCAAAAAGAATTGCAGCAAGTATTCTATCTTTTGTAAAGGCTGGACTTTTCATAATCCTAGATCGCATTTCATGTACCAATTGAAACATTTCTTCTTCATTTGAATAGGCTTCTTTAGGAATTCCATAGGATTCAAGGGCCTTCGGTGTGCTCCCGCCACTTTGATCAAGAGCTGCAATAAAACCATCGTCTTTTTTCATACGTTCAAATTGTACTATATTCATAAAAACACCTCCATTTAGAATTAACTGTTGCTCCTTTAGTATACACCTTATTCTAAAAAACTACCAAAAGGTTGTTTATTAGAAATGTGCATCGGATTCGTCTCATCCATGCGCTTTTTAAACAAAAAAAGTAACTTCAGATTCATTTCCAAAGTTACTTCTCTTTTTTACGACTTAATTTATCTCTAGAACTCTTCAATCCATCTCTTAGGTTCGATAAGAGCAATGATTGTAAATAATTCCAGACGTCCAAGGAGCATAAGAAAAGATAAGAACAGCTTGCTAAAATCACTAAAACCACTATAGTTACCGGTAGGTCCAACAATGCCAAATCCGGGACCTATGTTACCAAGTGTTGCAGCAACCGCACTGGCCGAACTTTCTAGATCTAAACCTTCAAGGGATATAACCAGAGTTCCAGTTACAAAAAGCAATAAATAAAGTACAAAAAAGCTTACAATACTGTTTACTGTATTACTTTGTAAACTTGTTTTTCCTAATTTTACAGGTATAACCGCTCTTGGATGAAATATGCGTGCTATTTCTCTACCGATAAGTTTAAAAAGTACCAAAATACGAATTGTCTTAACCGAGCCCGAAGTAGATCCGGCACAACCCCCAACAAACATAAGCACCATTAACATGGCTTTACTAAATGTTGGCCAAAGGTTAAAATCTGTCGTGGCATAACCTGTCGTTGATATAATAGATCCGACTTGAAAAAAAGCATATTTCCCAGATTCAAGCATATTGCCGTATAAAGGGCTTATATTTAAAGTAATCAGAAATGTAGCAACCGCTACAATACCCAAATAAAGCCTTAATTCTCGGTCTTTGACTACCATGGACCATTTACCTTTATATAAGGCATAATACAAGGAAAAATTTACACCTGCTACAACCATGAAAACTGCTATAATCATCTGAATTAAAGGACTGTCATAAGCACCTACACTTAAATTTTTAGTAGAAAAACCGCCTGTACCGACCGTACCGAAGGTATGAACAGCTGCATCATAAAGATTCATACCGGCAAACCACAAAAGACTAATCTGTAATAAGGTAATAAAGATATAGGTTTTATAAAGAATTTTTGCATAGTCGTTAATCCTAGGTGCGATTTTATCCACGACTGGGCCTGGACTTTCTGCCTTAAATATCTGAAAACCACCAACACCAAACTTTGGCAAAAGCGCAACAGTAAATACCAAAATGCCCATACCACCATTCCAATGGGTAAAAGACCGCCAAAACAAAACACCTTTTGGTAGGCTCTCTATTTCTGTTAAAATACTGGCACCTGTCGTCGTAAACCCTGAAACCGTCTCGAAAAATGCATCAACAAAAGAAGGGATGCTACCTGACAGATAGAACGGTAGTGAACCGAATAAGGAAAATACAACCCATCCAAATGCAACGATTGCAAAGCCTTCTCTAACTTTAATAAGCTTAGTTTCACATTGGATTTTTGACAGGAGAAAACCCACCAGAGCAATCAATGGAATAATCATGGCAAACACAACACCATCTTGTTCCTTATAAATAATAGAGATTATTAATGATGGCACCATCATCAGCGCCTCAAGTATTAGCAGTACCCCAATAATCTTAGCAACGATTCGAGAATTCATTATAATAGCTTCTTTCTACTAGGTTTTAGAATTTTATTGATCATGGATATATCTTTTGCCAAGCTAAAAAGAATCAATCGACTGTCTTCTTCAATCATGCTTTGGCCATTTGGAATAATGACATCGTTCTTATCAACAATGGCACCAATAATAATACCTTTTGGCAATGCAAGATTGCTGATTTTTTTATCACATATAGCCATATCTTTACTGACAACAATCTCTATAACTTCAGCCTGTCCACCAAGAAGCATGGATACAGATAAAACTTTTCCACCACGTATAAATCTTAATATATCACTGGCTATGATTTCTGTCGGGTTCAAGGCAACATCGATGCCCAATTTGTCAATTATGGTATTATAACTTGGCTTACTGATTTTGGCAATGACCTTTTTAACACCTTCTTGTTTGGCCATCAAGGACATCAATAGGTTTTGCTCATCAAAACCTGTAACACCAATAAAAGCATCCATCATAGGCAGTTTCTCTTCTTCTAGGATATTAATATCTGTTCCATTCCCTTTGATCACCAATGCGTTATCCAGTTTCTCTGACAGATAACGGCATCGATCCTCATCCGATTCAATAATGGTCACTTGTATACGACTGGCTAAGAGTCTTTTGGCTAAATAATAGCCTATTTTACCCCCACCTAGAATCATGACACGTTTCACGCTAGAACGGTTATTGTCTAAATCCGCACGATGACTGAAGCGTTTAATCATCTTGGTCTTACCTATGACATATAATATATCATCTTCCTCTATTGTTGTAAGGCCACTTGGTATGATTATTTCACCTCTTCTTGAGATAGCAGCAATCAATAATCCTTCCATATCATCAATATCTTTAATTATTTTACCTTTAAAACCGCTAAAAAACCGTTCATGACAGTCAATCATTGAAACTTGCCCTCTTGCAAAATTCTCTGAATAAAATATATACTCTTTTGTAAGATATCTGGCAATCTTATTGGCTGTAGATAATTCAGGATTCACAATGTGATCGATGCCCATTTCAATTTTAAGAAAATCCAGCTGTTGTGAGTATTCCGGATTTCTTATTCTGGCTATGGTCTGTTTGCAACCTGCTGTTTTTGCCAATGCGCAGATAATCGTGTTTGTCTCATCGCTGTTGGTTGTTGCCACTAGTAAAGCATAAGATTTCAAGTTCAATGATTTTAGTACATCCATATCTGTCCCATTGGCTGTAATCGTAAGGACATCTAAGTACTCTCGTATGTGCTTAATAACCCTCTCTTTTGAATCAACAACCGTGACTTCAACATCACTGTTAATTAAAGCTTCTGCTAATTTATAGCCTAGTTTTCCTGCACCAATTATAATTACTTTCATGACTTAACCTTTCGTTTTCTTAACTATTTTTAACAATAAAATATTTTTTCTAACACATCTAATATATCAACACCACCGTTAACCCAATATATTTTCAGAATATTCATTCTTTATATTAAAAAACTCTCGTATAGCAGATGAGCAGCCCATTTTGGCTGCTCACTTATCTACATATATTTCTTATTGCCCCACATATTGCAACGCCTTAGTTCCAAAAATTCACTATAAGCCAATTCTAATATGTGTTTTTCATTGGTGAACTTAAGCATGTGAATGGCTTCATGATACTTATAGTACCCTGAATCAACAAAGTACTCTTCCTTTTGTGGTTTGGTATAGTAATTGTTCGCTTTCATCAAATACCAATTGACATCCTTTTGAATTTGTTCATTTGCTGCCATAAAAGAATACTGGCTTTTTCCAAGATATTTGATGATTTGACCACTTACACCCGCCTCTTCAGCTACTTCTCTAAGGGCGGTCTCCTTATACTCTTCATTTGGCTCAACTGTACCTTTAGGTAATACCCATGCGTCATACCTATTTTTATAATTCTTATAGAGTAACAATATTTTGCCTTTATGAATTACAACCCCACCACAACTTACAGCTTCTTTCATAAAATCAGCCTCCTCGTTTATGGGTGCTCTTCATTTACTTGACTCTAAGTTGATTGCCAAGCTATTAAAAAGTTTGATTGAACTTAGTATACCTTCATTCTTATTAACTTTCAACCTTTTTAACACATCTACTATTTTTCAATAAGGTAAGCGTCTAATAATGCTTTCGCAATAGGAACCGCATGGGCAGATCCTGTGCCTACATTTTCCACTACCACAGCTAAGGCAATTCTCGGCTCTTCGATAGGCGCATAGCCCACATACCAAGCATGAGCAGCACCTGTTGAATTATCAGCTGATCCTGTCTTACTTGCTACAGTGTATTGACTGTTACTAAGTTGTATTGCCGTTCCTTCTTCACTGGTTTTCTTCATGAAGCCCTCTATGAGTTTTACATCTTCTTCTAAAATAACCCTACCTGTATCCATGATTTTTTGCTCACGTATGACAGATTCATCCTCTGCAATAACTTGACTAACCAGATAAGGCCTAATAAGATGACCATCATTAGCCAAAATAGATACCATCATAGCGCTATTAAGGGGTGTTACCAGTGTTTTCCCTTGACCAATGACTGTTTCTGCCCGCTCAGAAGCCGATTTCTGATTTTCGATGCCATATCGACTGTTACTCGTTTCCAGTTCTAACTCTAGCCTTTGATTGTACCCAAACATCTCCGTCAAATTGTGCAATTGGTTCATATCTATTTGTTCACCTATATGTGCAAAAGCGGTATTACAAGATACAGCAAAAGCTTCTTCAAGGGTCAAATCACCATGAACCTTATTATTATAGCAATGAATGGTTTTCTCTCCAAAAGTATCTTTCCCTAGACACTTATAACTGAAATCACTGGCTTCATGATTTTGCAAATATGCTAAAGCAGTAAGGATTTTGAAGGTAGAGCCTGGCGGATACAGACCTTGAGTGCTACGGTTCAACAAGGTTGCTGAGGCTTCATCTTTAAGATAAGTACTATAATTGGTAGAAATATTATTAGGATCATAATCCGGCGTCGATACCATCGCGAGTATTTTACCCGTTTTAGGTTCAATAGCTACAATAGCCCCTTTATTATTGCCGAGTAAAGTTCTACCCAGTTGTTGCAAATCCAAATCTAGGGTCGTAACAACCGAGTGTCCCTTAGGCTGATCATTGGTAAAACCTTCCATGAATTTATCCCAGAGATTCTCTTTCGTACGAATTAGATCCAAATAACTATAGGCTTCGATGCCTGATTTACCATATCCCATATAGCCAACCACGTGTGCAAAAAGAGATCCATAGGGGTATATACGAATTTGTTGATTATTTTCTATCTTACTTGTTGCTAATATATGACCATTGCCATCTAATATATCACCTCTTATAACGCTACTTTCTATGGCTTGAAGTCTCGGATTGTAGTCATTGACAACCAAGTTATCACTTTGAAAAACAACATAATAAATTATATTCAAACCTAAAATTAAAAATAGGAGGACTATGAGAGACCTTATTCTTTTTAAAGGTTTATTTCTATCTTCTAGCCTTTTATTTGAATTCATTTTATTAAGCCTCACAATTTTCTTCATCTAGTAGCATTTGATCCATTAGTTTTTCTTTCTTACGTAACATTTCTTTTTTATACTGTCGATCCTCATTCATTTTAATACCTTGTAATATACCTAACATGATAAAGGTAGATACAAGAGAGGACCCACCATAGCTCACAAATGGTAAGGTTACACCGGTAAGTGGAATCGCTTTGGTCACACCACCTATGATTAAAAAACTCTGAATAGCAATAATAATTAATATACCGGAACCCATAAGAAAATTAAAATCATTTTTAGTTTTTTCGACCATTTGAATGCCAAAAAGAAAAAAATATACAATCATAATAATGATCCCCAGTCCAACCACCAAACCTAATTCCTCCACAATCGCAGAGTAGATAAAATCTGTTGTAACCACCGGTATTTTATTAGGTAGGCCTAAAGTTAAGCCACGCCCAAATAACCCACCATTACCAATGGCGAATAAAGATTGGGTAATCTGATAACCTGTATTGTCTATGTCAGAAAAAGGATCAATCCAAGTATCAATACGTACTCTGACATGCCAAAAAAATCGGTAAGCAAAAAACCCGCCTACCATCGTCATAATGGTCCCCCCAATAATATACATTCTATTCCTCGTATACACATAACTCATTAGAATAAAAACCGAATAAAAAATAAGTGCTGATCCTAGATCGCGTTGATACACTTGTATGATAACCATACCCATTGTGATGGTTCCGGTGACAAATAAGGATAATTTTTCGTGTTCATAAAATTGGGTCAAAGTAGAAGCTAAAAAAACAATATACAATATCTTGACAACTTCTGAAGGCTGAAAGGTGAAGCTACCGATACGCATCCAATTTGTTGCACCATTGATGGTTTCATTGGTCATGACCAATAAGACAACGGCTAGAATAATCGATGGGACCCCCAAAAACTTGATAAAATTCATTCGACTATATAGAAATACTACCGCAAATACTACAACATAGGCCAAGCAGGATAGATAAAACTGTTTAAGACCCAGATTTATACTCAACCTACCCAATAGTATGAAACTGATTACAAGTAAAAACTGCCCAATACTCCAAAGGGGTAAAATTGTTTTACTCATATAAAGGTTTACAATATGACCGGATAATAAGATTAAGCCAATCTGTCCTAAGTAAATCATAATGACTTTATATTCAAACTCATAATGATAAAGCAAAACTGTATAGGCCACCAAATGAAAAAATAGAATGATAACCGTTTGAAGCCTATGGTAATCATAGGCGCGTTCCGTATTTTTTTGCTTAATAAGCGTAAACTGAATGGCCAAAATGCTAATATAACCCATCGTCAAGAGAGATAAGCATAAAGCTGCCAAACCAACATAAAATTCAAACATTTATTCAACACCTTTTGTATAGTGACCTCTGGTAAATACCATAGACATCTCTTGTGCCGGTATCGTTGTCTTACTTGTTACAGCATCTAATATCTTTGCTATATCTTCTTTACTTTCATTTAAGAACTCAACTCTAAATGTTCTAAGACCCATTTCCTTCATTTCATTGATTTTATCAATCAAGTAATGAGGAACAGCATTGTAAATCTGGTTATAACATAACTTACAAACAGTCTCCACAGGTACCTTCATACCCTTACGGTCCTCTAAATATATAATCTTGCCGTTTTCTTTTTTACAATCATCTAATGATTTTCTCACACATTGCGCTGAAGTCATAACATTCATATGGCCATAAACAATACACTCTGCTTTATTAAGAGGTAATTGTTTCATTTCATACTTATTTAGCTCCAAAGACGGAACATAACCTTCAGATAATTCTTTAAACATCAGGTGATTGGCTGTATGCTGATTCATAATCGAGAAAGCATAATCATAAACAAGTTTTTTGCCAAACGGTAATGCATGATGGTAAGCATCAATAGATCTTAATAAGAAACCATCGATTTCATCTGCTAGACTTTCTTTCAAGATAGAAATCATCGTATCTTTTTCATGCCTTAATATCTTAGGAACTGCAATATATATCTGTGTTGGTAGATCTTTATAGAAATTAATAATCTCTAATATCTGTTCCTCATTGAAATTCAAATGCTCAATGTAAATCCTTTGTATACTATAATCTTTAAGTATTTCAAATTGATAGAATTTTCTTAACAAAACCGTTATATTTTTATGATAGGAAGGGGTGTTTTCTATCTTAATGACACTCACAGGTATATAAGGCTTTTTATTCACAACGGCATTTAGACCTAGCCATTTTTCAAAACCTTCACGTCGAATGGAATTTAACTGTCCCATTGACATAAAAACATCTCCGGAAATTTGAACCTTAATATCATTTATTTTAATTGGATATTGTGCCACTTTTGAGAATTGTTTTTCAATGCGTTCCTGCGTAAGACTTTGACTTTTTGCTTCTTGAACCAAATCACCAATCACACGTATTTCTCTATTATCATCTTTGATCATCATTTCAATCGGTTTATTCACGTACATGTTAACTTCAACATGAACACCCACGTGAAGCATGTTAGATTGGTTTTCAAGAAGTCTGTTCTCAAGTTCTATACTTTTTATACGTCTGACTTCCTGACCTATTTGTATTGGGTGATCTGAATATATGATATAGTCACTTTTTGTATTTAACTGGGCAATCCAAGAATAGTAATTCCCTTGATCGAAAACGATTTCCAGACAATCTCCAATTCTTATTTTTTCGAATAACGTGACGACATATTGATTGCCATTCTTCGCTTTAACTTTACCTATGATTCTACCTTGATGCTTGGGTTGGTCAAAAGTAATCATGGACGGGCCATTATGTTGAAAATAATAACCATTGGTAAAATTGCCACGGTTATAAATCTGGACCATATCATCCAGATCACTTTGCTTAATATTTAAGACACCTTTTTCTAAATAAGCATCGCGGTAATAACGGTAGAGTCCGGTCATTAACCCAACATATTCCTTTGATTTCATGCGACCTTCAATTTTAAAAGATTCAATACCGGCATCAATAAGTTCCGGGAGAACCGTCAATGTTTCAATATCTTTTGGACTTAGTATATGAGACTTATCCCATTCTTTTTCATTAATTATGGCTTTATAAACCAATCGACAAGGTTGAGCACATCGTCCTCGATTCCCACTTCTTCCACCCATAAATGAGCTCATGAGGCATTGACCGGAATAGCTATAACATAAAGCACCATGAACAAAGGTCTCAATTTCCATTTTTGTATTTTTCTTAATGTTAATGATTTCATCAATAGATAGTTCTCGCGCTAAAACAACTCTTTTAACACCCATTTCTTCAAGAAATCTAACCCCTTGTACACTATGACAATTAAGCTGTGTACTACCATGAACCTCAATGTCAGGAAAAACTCTTTTGAGCAATGCAATAACACCAAGATCCTGAAGGATAAAAGCATCTACACCTAAATGATACACTTCAAGTATATGATAGATCAGCTGATCTATCTCTTTTTCTTTAAATAATGTATTAATCGTATAATAGATCTTAACGCCATATATTCTTGCATACTTGATGGCTTTCTCTAATGTCTCTAGATTAAAATTCTTAGCATAGGCTCTAGCACCATAGTTTTCTCCCCCTAGGTAAACAGCGTTACATCCACTATGCACTGCAGCAATAAATGCTTCGTATGAACCTGCTGGTGACAATATTTCCGGTTTAAACATGTTATCCTAGGCCTCTTTCGTCCATGTATCATCAAATCATAATCAAAAGTCCATCAATGTTTGTAGTTGAGTCGTTTACAAAACAGATCCGGACTTTTTGGTTTCATTTCATTTTAGTTATTCTCTTCAAAAATTCGGATGTACTCATCCAATTCCTTTTTATGGGTTTTAACTTCGTTTTCTAATAACGTGATTTTTGAAACCAACCCACTTTTTTCTTGATCTAATTTAAAGATTTGTTCTTTTAGATTCGCTATTACCTGGTCCTTATCTCTGGATTGATCCTTCATGAGATTATTCAGGTCGCGCTCTTTAAAGAGTTCATCTGCAATATTAATAGCCAGTAGCACATTTAACAATCTCGTATTTAAGAGTTGTCCATTGTCTGAATGTTTAATCTCATCCATCTTGTTATTGATGTATAAGGCCACTCTTTGGATGTACTCTTCACTTTCATCACCTGATAAGGTATAGACATTACCATTAATCAGTACTTTTGTATTATTCTTTGGCGACACTCAAAGCCCCCCTGACTTTATCTCGGCTATCCGAATGGGATATGCCATCATCGTTATCTCCACTTTCCCAATATGTTACGGCAGAGTATTAAAAAAATTATAGCATAGATTCATATTCGGTTCAATTACCATCACCGGAATGATTCAATAAAACATTAACGACATTACCGCCTTCTACTATTGTTTCTTTGTTCCAAACCAAAATGCGATATGAAATACCTGGTTTTACCTGATCAATAGATTCGATACTTTCATAGTCAATGGCTGCTTTTCTCTTGTACTCAATCAAGCTCATTTTTATTAATTTGAATAATGCATCTTCCTGGCCATACAGATAGAACATGAAAATGCCTTGTCTTACCGATTCTTCAATTACTTTTTTGGCCTGTGTTCTTACTTTACCAATAATCTCATACCCATCAATGATGTAATCATATAAGAGGCTCGCCTTTAGACTGTCACCAGACGGTGTTATTTCATAGATGTAATGGTTCGGCGTGATTGCTTTAGATGTGATATGATTTATGTCAATGAGCTTTTGCAATAGACCGTTCACCGTTCCCAATGAATATCCCGTTCTTTTGGCTAATTGGCGCTGGCTGATATCCGGTATTTCTTCAATTGTAAGCAATAAACGTAATGTCTTATCCATTATAAATCACCATTTCGCACTGTTATTCTTCTTTTACAACATAACCAAGATGTTTATAGCAATATGGCGTTACCATTCTCCCTCGAGGTGTTCTGTTTATGAACCCAAGTTGCATTAAATAAGGTTCATACACTTCTTCAATGGTATCCGATTCCTCACCAATGGTTGCTGCAATTGTATCAAGACCAACAGGCCCCCCGTTATATTTTTCTATCATAGTTTTTAATATTTTGATATCATTCTTATCCAAACCACTCGCATCCACATCCAGTAAATCCAACGCATATTGTGCAACTTCTAAGGTTATAATGCCATCGTACTTGACTTGAGCAAAATCTCGTACCCTTTTCAACAAACGGTTAGCAAGTCTTGGTGTCCCTCTTGATCTTCTGGCAATTTCTTTGGCGCCTTGGTTATCAATCTCGACTTCTAATACTTTAGCAGAACGGTTAACAATTTCTGTTAATTCGTCGTTATTGTAGAATTCTAATTTATGAATGACACCAAAACGATCTCTCAATGGTGATGACAGAAGTCCCATTCTTGTTGTGGCGCCTATTAATGTGAATTTTGGTAAATCCAAACGAATAGATCTTGCAGAGGGACCTTTCCCAACTAATATATCAATGACATAATCCTCCATCGCAGGATACATCACTTCTTCCACTTGACGATTAAGTCTATGAATCTCGTCTATAAATAAAATATCATTCTCTTGCAAATTATTTAGTATGGCTGCCATATCACCCGGTTTTTCAATAGCAGGACCGGATGTCACCTTGATATTGACCCCCATTTCGTGTCCAATTATGTTGGCTAGAGTCGTTTTTCCTAGTCCCGGTGGCCCATAAAAAAGAACATGGTCCAAGGGTTCTTCTCTAAACTTAGCTGCTTGAATGAATACTTTAATATTATCCTTGGCCTTTTGTTGTCCAATGTATTCGTCAAGTAGCTTAGGCCTTAATGAAGTTTCAATATGGATGTCTTCTTCAACGAGCTCAGTGGTTATAATCCTGTTGTTCATTTTTTTCTCCTCATAATCAGCTATATCATCAAAACATTATTCTAGAACATAGCTAATTTTTTTAACGCTTCTTTTATAACGGCCTCAACACTGTCCAAATCATGTAATCCTCTTACTGCATGAACAGCTTCATGGCTTGAGTAGCCAAGAGCAACCAAGGCTTCAACACCTTCATCTGCATATTGAAGTGAAACATTTGTGTTTTTCATAATGGCTGAACCATCCATGCTATCTTCAAAATCAATCAACTTGAGTTTATCCTTTAAGTCTAGTATCAGTTTTTGAGCTGTTTTTCGCCCAATACCTGGTGCTAGACATATGCGATTCAAATCATTACTCATAATAGCGACTCTGAGTTCATAACCGGTCATAACAGATAAAATACCCATAGCCCCTTTTGGACCAATGCCATTTACCGTAATTAACTTCTTGAAGATTTCCATGTCGTCTTTAGTAATAAAGCCAAATAAGACCATAGCATCTTCTCTTACATGTAAATAAGTATATACCTTAACCATTTCACCAATGCTCGGTAACTCTTTAAAAATAGAGCCCGGCACCTGAATAGAGAATCCCACATGATTGGCTTCAATTACAATTGTGTCCTTTGTAACTTCTTCAAGTAGTCCTTTTATATATGATAGCATAATTGCTCCTTTTTCTTGTCCCACATCCATCGTGTTCATTACTTATACGCTGAGGACATTTCCTTGTATGTTCTGCCAAAACTGATACAATAGTGTTCAATAATTAAATGCCTAACTATAATAATACTTAAAAGAAATGAAATAGTCAATCCTTCCACCAAAAAACTCCTGCATCATTTTTAATATCTTAATCTACGGCTTAGTTTGACCCCATTAAATGAATTATGCTATAATGTACTCATTCAGAAATACTATTTGAATAAATCTAATGAATTCCCAATAAAGGAGAACACTAATGAGCGAAGATAACATGAAAGATCTTAGTAATGAAAATTGTGGAGATGGATGTGGATGTGGACATGATCACGAAGATCACCATCATGACACCATCACATTAACCATGGAAAATAACGAACAGGTAGAATGTGCCGTGCTCGGAATTTTCGAAGTTGAAAACCAAGAATATGTAGCACTACTTCCAGAAGACAGTGAAGATGTCTTCATATATATTTACAAAGAAGATGAAGATGGCGAAATCGAACTTGAAAACATAGAGTCACAAGAAGATTTTGATAAAATTTCAGCAGCTTTCCTTGAAATCATGGAAGAAGAAGAAGAAGCATAATAACAAGTGTATGTTCATTTAATTAGAAAAAAAAGCAAAGACTTTTAAAAGCGTCTTTGCTTTTTTATGCTATCGTTTTATTGTTGTAGGTCATCCCTATATTTTAATGACAGACCTTTTAGAAACCTTCTGGCGTATTTATCACCACACTCACGATAATGTTTATGACCTTCTTTTCTAAACAAAGCTCCTAATTCAGCTTTTCCGATGGTCTCATCTGCCAATTCAAAAATCTCCATAACATCGTCACTAGATAGAGATAAGGCGATTTTCAACTTCTTTAACATAACATTATTAACACTTCCTGAATCCTTCATGGCCAAAACCGGTTTTTGTCCTTGATCTGATTTTTCTTGTCGTCCTCTTTTAAATATAATTAAGCCGTTAAAAAATGCTTCTAAAGTTTTGTGGTTGCATTTAATATGCTCTTCTTCTGTATTAAGAGACGTTTCATCATGACTCTCTGCTTCATCATAGTAGCTGTCCTTAGAGCGTGTTAACAACTTCATAACTTCTTCTTTTGTAAACTCTAAGCCACCTAATTTAAATATGTCCACCATGTCCGTATTCTTTATGTCCAGGGCATAGCGCACCCGTATTAAGATATCATTATTGTCCATTTTTTCCTCCGACTAATTTAATGCATTCATTATAACACAAAAAGCATCCTTTTACTTACTATTATAATAGTCATACAGGGCTTCATAGTGTTCTTTTATAGTTTGATCCATATGGCTTGGATTCATAATATTGATTTCCACAAAAATATGGCCTTGTTTACCTTTTCTATTTTTGTATCCTTTATTTAGTAGTCTAATCTTCTTACCGGTTTGTATTAATGGTGGTATTGTTACAATAAGATCACCTTCGAAAGCTTTGATGGTTTTCTTACAACCTAGGTAGGCATCCCAAGGATATATATCCAATTTTGTATGAATATCAAGACCATGAAGGGTCATATTTAAGAAAGGTTCGATTTCAATAATTAGAATCAGGTCTCCCGGTTCACCACCACTTAGACTTTCTTCACCTTTACCTTTTAATCTAATTTTTTCACCCGGTTCTATACCTCTCGGTATTTTCACTGCAATTTGTTGACTTCTACCTTGGAATCCAAAGGTTTTTTCTACACCTAAGGCCGCTTCTTTAATATTGATTTTTAGAGTTGCTTCTATGTTGTTCCCTTTTGTGTCATGTTTCCTCTATAGCCGGATCGACCACTAAAGCCTGAAAAAATATCATCACCAAAAAACATTTTAAAGAAGTCACTGTAATCGCCGCCAACATTGCTATACGTTCTTTTTTCATAACCATATTGTCCCGGATCAAAATCTTCATAGTTATGTTGATTAAAATCTTGACCCAACCGGTCATATTTCTCGCGCTTTTTCTCATCCCCTAGCACATCATAAGCTTCTGAGATGTCCTTGAATCTTTCATCGGTTTTACCTTGATTTTGACTGCTATCCGGGTGATATTCTTTTGCAAGTTTACGATAGGCTTTTCTTATTTCTGCTTTAGTGGCTGTTTTACTGACGCCTAAAGTATCATAATAGTCTTTGTATTTCATATTTCATCACCACGCTTTATATATTAGCACTCTCTTGGTACGAGTGCTAATTCTATTATAAGCCTAATATATAAAAGTGTCAACACGTCAAAACATCGGTAGCCTTGCTATCATTGGAGATCCATATTCGGCACAACATCTTCAATGAAAATACGGACAATATCAGCGTCAAACTGGGTACCTGCATATTTTTTTAATTCTTCAATACTCGCTTCATGTCCGATGGCTAATCTATAAGCTCGGTCAGATGTCATCGCTTCATAAGCATCTGCTACTGCAATTATTCTAGATACAATAGGAATTGCTTCACCTTTGAGTCCCATAGGATAGCCTTTACCATCCCATCGTTCGTGGTGGGATAAAACCTGCTCTGCTAAAGATGAGTAGGCGTCAACAGATTTTAGAATCTGATAACTGCTTTCCGGGTGCTTTTTTATTTCCATATATTCATTATCCGTAAGTCTTTCCGGTTTATTTAAGAGATGATCCTCAATGGATATTTTCCCAATATCATGCATGAGTCCAGCCGTCTCAATCTCTTTAATAGAATCATAATCAAAATTCATAGCTTCTCCAATTTTTTTACTAATCTGACTGACACGTTCAGAGTGAATTCTCTCTCGTTCATTCTTCTCATTTAAGGTATTTAAGATAACCTTAATGGTTTCATTACGCATACTTTGGCTTTCTGTTAGTTTTTTACGGTACATGTACTCTTCGGCTTTGATGAAAATATTAGAGATCAGTTGATCCTCTTTAGTTTTGGTTTCCCAACCTACTGATATAGAGATAACAATTTGTTCTAACTTTTCATTAGATATGGCTTCATGTATTCGTTTAACAATCCGATCTGTTTCACTATAATCCGTTTTGGGCAATAATATAACAAATTCATCACCACCAATACGAGCAACAATGTCATCTGCACGACAAACATTTTTCAAGTTTTTGGCCACCCTCTTTAATAGTTCATCACCAACAAGATGACCAAAAGCATCATTGGTTAGTTTTAATCCGTTTACATCCACCATAGCAATCGTAAAAGGCAGATTTCTAGAAGTATCTAAGCGACTAAGTTCTTCTTCAAAATAGCGCCTATTATAGAGGCCAGTTAACTGATCGTGATAACTTAAAAAAAGGATTTCGTCATGTCGAATCTTTTTGTCTGTAAAGTCTCTGAAAATAATGACCGCGCCAACAATCTTGCCTTGTGAATCTTTAATTGGTGATACATTATCTTCTATAGGTAAAGTATCACCATTCTTTTTGATTAACAAGGTTTGGTCACCCAGTTCAACAGTTTCACCGGTTTGATAGACGCGTGTTACAGGGTTTTCAACTTTTTCTTTTGTTTCAGCATGAATAATGTTAAAAATCTTTTCAAATGTTAAGCCTTTTGCTTCCTCAAGTGTCCATCCCGTAAGGTCTTCTGCAACCGCATTCATAAGCTCAACCCTCTTATTAGCATCGAGTGAAATCACACCATCTCCAATAGAATATAAGGTTGTTTTTAACAGACTTTTTTCCTTGACCAAATCAAGTTCTAATTTTCTTTCCATGGTTACATCACTAAATATAGTAACAAATTGACCTTTTTTGGGTGCATAAACACTGACATAGAAATATTTATCAAGTTCTCTTGAATGATTGGTAAATCTTGTCGGCATGCCTGTTAGAGCAACTTCACCATATTTCTTTATCCAATAGTCTTCCGTTTTTGGCAAAAGTTCTTTAACTGTTTTTCCTTTTGTTACTTCATTTGTCAATCCGGTAATACGTTCAAAAGACTGGTTCACATTTAAAAATCTATAATCATAAGGTTCACCTGTCTCATCAATAATAATCTCATGAAGCGCAAATCCTTCATTCATATTATCAAAAAGATTTTTCATGTCTCGATTTGAAATCATAAGTTTTTTCTTGGATTGATTATTCTTATAAAAACCAAGGATCAACAAGGCAATTCCCACGCTTAGCAATCCCATAATAATCCATCTGCTTCTTACGGCTTCTTGTTCCGATAAAACCCTTGGGGTTACATCATGAATAATAGAATATAAGAGTTCTTCATCATCGTCACCCCTATAAGGGTATGAATACACTTCCACATATTTAATCCTACCATCTTTAAGCCTATGTTCAAAAAGAAAATAATTCCTTTCCTGTAAAGCAGCTGCCTCCCTTTCTTCTTGAACCTTTTGTGGTGACAAATTATTAATGTTCTGAATATGCATATTTAGCAGTTCCTCATAGGTATACCCGTAAAAATCTACCGCTGCATCATTGGCACCTACAATCTTACCTGAATCCACCTCAATAATGAGCATCACTGAACCATGATGATGAAAAAAATCTTCTATTAAATATTTTGATTCACTCCCAAAAACTTGACTTGTTGTTAGAACAGAGATGCCTATAACCAGTAGAAATAATAGTCTTCTCAATCGATTGCCCTCATTTCGTCATCTATACAGTTATAATTTCAAGTATCTTTAACCCTCATATGTATATATCCATCTTAATTTTACACTAAAACATCACTATATTCTATAACAATTGACTTTTCTGCCAGATTTAAATAGATAATCTTCTAATCTTCTAAACTCCGATTTGAGCCTAAATGGATGGGTTCATCAAATGAGAGCCAAATAATTTTATATCATTTCATGTTTTTTTACCTGATATATGATAAAATAACCTTGCAAACCTTATGTAATTGCTTTAGATAATGGGGGTTAATCATGTCACTCAATCTTGCCTTTTTCACACTTTTAGTACTATTATCCATATATTTTATTATTATTGAAATATACACTATTTTTTTTATGCTCACCGGCCTCTCCCATACTAGATCTATATTTCAAGTCATATCTCTTCTGACCAACTCCGGTTTTACAACTTCCGAAAGTGAGATTATTGTCAGTTCAAGACGTAGGCGCCGTTTAGCTATTATAATTATGATTACAGGGAATATATTTAATGTTATTGTTGTATCCGTCTTAGTTAATATGATCATCACCTTATACCGTGATCCTTTTTTTAATTTTTCTCAAGCTTTAATTGGTCTAGGTTTATTTATTTTGTTTGCCATCCTATACAAGCGCTTACCATTTATTCGTGCACACTTTGATAAATTAATTAAGCAAATTGCAAATAAATGGATGTACTCAAAAAAATCCAACCCCCTATTGGTGTTGGATAATTTTAGTGGCTATTGCATTGTCGAAGTCAAAATTATTGAAATGCCTAAAGTATTACAGGATAAAACCATATTTGAGTCTCGACTCAGTAATGATTTTGGCATAAGAGTCTTGTTCATTAAACGTGGTGACCATTATATCGGTGATATCGATGATAGCCAAGTCGTACTGCTTATGGATAGAATTATTATTTTCGGTCCCTTACACAATATCAATAAGATTTTTAATCCAAAATATAATAAAGATGGTAGTAAAAATAAGCATCATCACACATCCTAGTAGTATTTACTGATATACCAACTCAAATTCTTCAAACACCACCAATAGTTCCTCCGTAAAAGCCATATCAAAAGTGGCCAGTTCTTCAGTAAAAAAATGACGGTGCGTGGTCTGCCAATACTTTAAGGACCCATCTCCTTCTCCTTCAATAGTTGCCAATGTATCATCCACTTCGTTAAATGGCAATACTGTAATTTTTTTGGTTTGGATGATACATTGTGCTCTACCATGAAAATCCGTAACGATACTATAACAACCTTCTGTCGGTAGTGCTTCCTGTTCAATCTCATAGAGACAGAACAAAGATGCTGTACCTCTTTTTATGCCTTTCTTGACCAGCTCTGCTAAGGCACTGGCACTATCTTCATCGTTACAGAAAAACCAGGAAGTATAGGTTTTTTTGCTAAAATTGTCAGCATCACCGATTGAATCTAAATAATGCTGCCACATTTCTTCAACAGATGGGTCTATCATACACTACCTCATTCTTTCTTAAGTCATTTTTCTCATGGCTAAGAGCTGGTTAAGAGCATCCATTGTAAATGTGTCACCCACTTCAAAAGGCACTTCAATATCGTCCATATTAATCAACAATATTTGCAGATGTGACATCTCAGGTGCATCTTTAATCCTAATACTCTTTATTTTTGTCAAATCCATATAGGTTCGACAATAACCATAGTCTGCTTTTTCTACTTTTTTGACAGCATCTTTTCGATTTACAATAATTAACTCTTTTGTATTCGCTAAAAATACTGTATCTTGAAGCTCATATTTATTTAGAGCATTAAAGAGTTTCTCAGCAGTTGATGGGTTGGTTTTTGATAATTCAATAAAGGGTTGATATTCAATGATTTTTACCGGACTGTCCGATGTTTCATTGCTAATAAGATTCTTGTACAGTTCAGAATCAATGGACTTAACTTCGTCAAATGCATCCAAATCAAGAACCGCTACAGGTGTTAAGATCCTATCACGAACTCTACTTATAAAATCATTACTGATGTCAAAAGAAACTGAATTGTAGCCAATAACATATTCTTGTTTTTTTGTTACGATGATGATTTGACTGTCTAAGAGTTCATTACTATGTACCAAATAGGAAATTTCATGAAATGGAATTTCATGAACCTCTACTGCTTTATTCTGGATTTGTTGTAGAACAATTCTATCTTCTAATAGAGATACAACTGCATCATATAAACGCATGCCTGGATGTGCCTTTCGTCTTTCAATCTTTCTTGGTACTTTAAAGCTATATTCTGCATCCAATATCGTCTGCTTAAGGTCAATGAATTGTAGGGGTATATCCTCTTCATTCTTAATTTCTACTAGCCATGATCCAAAACTATGATATTCTTGTTCGAGTTTGTTCATATTGAACCTCCTTGCTAAACCGGTTTGATTTTTAAGAACCTCTTCTGTCATTTTACTTAGAAGTTGAAATAATGTCTGTTTTTCTTCATCATCAAGTACTTGAAACAGAATTTCTAGAAACTGTTCTTTCCTAGCTTTTCTTAAATTGATGATTTCTTGGCCATTTTCAGTAAGTTGAAGGTTGTAAGTTCTTTTGTCCTGAGGATGAATGGATCTTGTTATAAGACCTTTGGCTTCCAAACGATTAACAGTACTTGTAATCGTACTATTGGGTACATCCAAATACATAATCACTTTTTTTATAGCAATAGAAGTCTCAAGTTCAAATAAATTCAATACATCCATGTCTGTGGGATTCAACTTTTTTTCTAGAGGACTA
The DNA here is from genome assembly GCF_900538275.1 of Petrocella atlantisensis. Lineage (GTDB taxonomy): Bacteria > Bacillota > Clostridia > Lachnospirales > Vallitaleaceae > Petrocella > Petrocella atlantisensis. The sequence continues at coordinate 193,941 of NZ_LR130778.1, forward strand.
TGCAAAGGCATATCAATGTCTAAATTTTTATAATGCTGAAACAAATGCTGGATGTTTTCTCTAGACTGTCTCACCCACGCATCCATATGATTTTCCAAGATATCACAACCTTTTCAATTTCGAATATTACGATTATCGTAATATAATTTTACCACATAAAAACAAGACGGTCAAGTTTTATACACGCCTTGTTTTGTCGTTACTATGGTAAACCTTTGTTAGATTTACATATAGTCTCTTATATCCAGAAGTTCCCCTTGTGACATGGCTTCTATTTCCATGACTTCTAGAATTTTCTTTGCAGCTTCAGTTGGTGATTGAAGGGAACCGGTTCTCTTATAATCAACAAACTTTTCTACTAGACTAAAGTCTTCCCTATTTGAAGTACGTATCACGCCTTGCATGTGGGTATCAATAATGCCTGGAGCCAATGCCATCATTCTCACCGGGAATGCGGTTTTCTTCTGTTCCAAAGCAACACATCTTGTAAACATATCCATTGCAGCTTTCGTACTACAATAACAGCTCCAACCATCATAAGGATGCTTCCCTGCTCCTGAGGATATATTTACAACACGTTTATCCATTTTCATTGTTTTTAGTCTTTCTATGAATTTTGCAGTCATAAATATAGGTGCTAAGGTATTTATGGTAAAAGCCTCCGTAATTTCCTGTTCATCGCACTTTTCTATAATTTTGACCGGTGTGACCACACCGGCATTATTAATGAGACAAATCGATAATGCCTGCTCAAAATCAATAGATCCAAAAACTTCCTCCATGAGCGACGCCAGTCCATCCATATTACTTATGTCCCACGGAATATGGGTCCAGTTACAATCCTTAAGAAGCACCCTATCTTCAATCTTATCACTTATGGTTCTGGATATCCCAATGACATGGTGCCCTTTATTAAGTAATTCTAAAGCTAGGGCTTCACCTAAACCTTTGGATGTTCCTGTAATTATATAATAATTCATCTTGCCTCCTAATAATCTGTACGCTATCATATATGGATATCATTTCATTTATTTTTATTGGTATACGGACTTTCTACGAGTTCAATACAATTTTCTTTAGGCTTAATACGAACAACACATCCAAGAGGCAGAATCAGCTTAGGATCTGTATGGCCAAAATCCATATTAAATACTACGGGGATATCTTTCACATTAAATTCCAATGTCATAATATCCATGACTATTTTTTTTAGGTCTTCTTTCTCTTCTTCTGTATAATCCTTAGGTCTGGCAATCAAAAGTCCTTTTATACTATTTAAAATACCTTGAATACCATAATTACGTAACATATAGCCTACTGCCATCGGACTAGGCTTTTCTTCAGAAGTTTCAAAAAATAAGACCTTATTATACCAAAAATCCGGTTCAGGCCAATATTTAGTTCCCTTAATAAATTCAAGGACTTCAATACATCCGCCCCACAATTCTCCTTCTGACGGTTCATCATCCAGATAAAACTCAAACCCATTTTCATTATCATAAAAAGCTTCACATTGGCCGACTAACTCTGGATCCGACCAATCTTTATAGCCATTGGTGTATTGCTTATATGGTTTATAAACATAAGACTTATTGTTTTTTAAAAGCATATCCTTCAGGTGTTTTTCATAGGATTGATCCATATTTTTCATTTGTGCCAACCCCGCCATAACAGAGGGACCATAAAAGGTTACCAAACCCCATTTGTTAAAGTAGCTTAAAAAAGTGGTGGCATCTGAGAATCCCATGATGAATTTGGGATGATTCATAATAATATCCATATCCAGATATTCAAGAATTCTCACAGACTCATAACCGCCAATAGTACATATAATTCCATCAATGCTCTCATCTTGAAAAGCACGTTGAATATCCTCTGCTCTAAGTTTTGGATTGGTGTACAGATCCTTGCTTAGCATTCTGGATGTAGGATATTCAACCATATTGAAACCAAAGACTTCTGATAGATTTTTAAGTCCCATTTCATAAATATGTGGAAATACACTTGCTAGTCCATTTGATGGCGATATTACGGCAATGTTTGATCCTTTTTTCAGTCTTTTGACTTTCACTTTCGTTTTTTTCATCACACGACCTCCTTCTCAAGTAACAGACATAGATAGTTTTCAGTCACCACAGATGTGTCTGCTAACATGTCAATTACGTGCTGTTTATAAGGTGTAAATGCTACAAGAAGATACATTGGCCAAATAATTTTCTGTAAATAGCGACCAAATAACTCTCTGACTAAAACCGTCGCCCAAGATAATTCTTCCTCATTGAAGCAAATAACACGTAGACCAAATACCATTTTTCCTAAAGTCTGTCCTTGATTCAATTTCGTCATTAAAATAAAATAGGCTAAAAATAATATTACGGACAGCGTTGTTTTTAGTAATCCTTCTCCTAGAAAGAAAAGCATCATTCGTTGTATGCTACCGACAAGGATTAAGTCCAGAAGATACGCAAAAAATCGCATCCAAAACCCTGCATAAATAATATTAGGGTATTTGTTGAATTCCTTCATACTAGTATCCTCCATAAATATACATAAAACCTTGTTTACTGTTTATCCCCGATATGTTTATGTCTCCCAATGAACCTAGGTTTTCACCTCTGATCATCATCGTGATTTCGGTCATGAAATCATTAAGGAATGGAAATTCCGAACTTGAATACGAGAAAATTTGAGCATTTTCAAGTTCATAAGCACTTTCTAAATCTAACATCGCTTGATTATAATAGCCAATTGCATCTATAAGGCCCACATCTAGTGCTTGCTCACCATCATATATACGTCCATCAGCTATTTCATAGACAAGCGCTCTATCCATGTTCCTACCATCTGCTACAACATCAACAAACCGTTCGTACATACTATCTACAAGATCTTGGAGTACACTAAGATCTTCTTCAGTAGTCGGACGTGTTGCAGATCCAACATCCTTTAAGTCACCACTTTTAATAGTCATATCTTCAACACCATACTTTTCCATAAGTCCGGATACATTAAGTCCGGACATGATAACACCGATAGATCCTGTTATGGTTTCTTTTGAAGCAAATATTTTATCAGCATCCGCCGAGATATAATAACCTCCACTCGTTGCCATACTTTCCATCACCACATAAATTGGTATATCTCTTAATTCTTTCATTTCTTTAATTTTATCTCTTAATTCTGCACTTTCATAGACACCACCACCTGGCGTATCCACTTTGATTACCACTGCTTTAATAGAAGTATCTTCAATAATCTGATCCAAATCACTTAAGATTTTTTGATGATTGTAGCTTTGTGTCGTGAAATAGTTTTGTGTGCCTTGAAGCATTATGCCTGTCACTTCAACAACAACAATTCTTTGATCTGTTAATCCCTCGCGCAAAATATTTTCCGACATTGTTTCACTCATTATTGATTCCCATAAAGATGTTATCTCCACATCTTTCGTCAATACATTACCAATTGCCGATATCAAAAGTGATGAGAAAAATACCACCACCGCTAATCCAATGGCTAACCATCTTTTTACATTCATAATAATCTCCTTGTCATCTCAATAAATATTTTATATGTATTCTATCATACCAAATATTCATATAATTACAATGATTAAAGAATTAAAACAAGTAACATGATTAGATTGTCAAACGATTAATGATATTGGTAAACATTTTTTTGTTACCCATAAAACTAAAGTGTGGGTAACCACCATAGGTATTTTTATAAAGATAACCGCAATACCAGCGGTTATCTTTTCCTGTTTTTTTAATGGTCATAATACTTGCCGTTTCACCTTGATCTTCAATTAAAAAACGACTCCTATGAAATTCATGACCACGCATTTGGTCACCTTTTTCACCCAAAAAACACGTTTGATCTAAGGTGATGTCAATATATCCAAACCTTTGAAGCTTGGACGTCATTTTTATTTCACCTTTAAAAATACCCACCATTTTATATTCTTCAATAGCCTCATTCAAATACATAAAGCCCCCACATTCTGCAAATATATGGCCACCTTTTTCAGAAAACAACCGAATAGCCTCGAGCATTTCATGATTACTTGACAAGGCTTCTTTATATAACTCAGGATAACCACCACCTAGATAAAGCAGATCACAATCCGGTAGACTTAAGTCCGAAAGGGGAGAAAAATAAATAACTTTGCCGACAGATTTTAACATCTCCAAATTCTCACGATAAAAAAAAGAAAAAGCCTTATCTTTTGCTACACCTATTATAAGGTCTTTTTTCTTAACCTGTATACTTTTTCTAATTTGTTCTGGAATGGTATTGCACATGTTCAGAATTGATTGCAAATCTATGGTTTTTTCAACAAGCTCTGCTAAATGGTCCAAATTCGAATCCAGTTTTGTCATTTCTTCACTTTGAATAAGACCAAGATGTCGACTCTTGAATTCTAATTCTGGGATTGTAGGCAGATATCCAAGGACTTTAACGCCTACATGGTTTTCTATTTGAACACGTAACATGTCATAATGGGCCTCTGTAACCTTGTTTAAGATGACACCGGTAATGCTACCCTGACCAAAATCGACCATACCTTTTATTTTGGTCACCGCCGTAAACATTTCCCCTTTTGGGGTATAGATGAGTATCGTATTCACACCTATTTTTTTCCCGATGGCATAACTGGAATTTTCAAAAGTATTATAGATACCGTCATAGTAACCCATAGCCCCTTCAATGATACAGTAATCTATATCCGGCTTGACATAAGAAAGTGCTTCTAGCATCCCTAAGTCGCCTTGTAGATGCAGGTCCAAATTACCGGCAGCATTTTTTGCAGCGACTTCTAAAAAGCCCTTGTCAATATAGTCCGGTCCCGTTTTAAAAGGGCTAATGCGATACCCTTTATTATGCAATGCTCGAATGATGCCCGAAGTGACCGTTGTTTTTCCCGAACCACTAGAAGGTGCCGCAAACAAAATACCTTTCATCTTAATACCTCCATATATTATGTGTGAATGAGTGAAACTTAGTTTTGAGCCTTAAGCATATTGAATAGACTTGCTTCTGAATCAACCGGTGAAATATTTAACTGATGACATACCTTAAGCACCCAAGGCATCTCCATATCCGCTGCTACCATGAGATCATGATGACCCAAAACATCCTTAGGCATCCCTCTGCTAACAAATGCCCCTTTTTCAAAAGGTAGACATAATCACAGGTCTCGTAAATAAAATCCATATTGTGGCTGGCCATAATGATGGTTTTCCCTGATTTGGATAAAGCCTTAATCAAAAGTACCATTTGTTGTTTCATATAAGGATCCAGTCCGGCTTCCGGCTCATCAAAGATAATGACTTCCGGACTTAGTGCTAATACACCAGCAATGGCCACTCTTTTCTTTTGTCCATAACTTAAGTTGTGTATCAGCTTATCTTTGCAGCTTTCTAAGGCTGTTGCTTCTATGGCTTCTATAATACGTCTTTCTATAATCTCAGAGGACATCCTAAGGTTTCTTGGACCAAATGCAATGTCGTCTTTGACACTTGGAAGAAAAATCTGTTTTTCCGCACCTTGTAATACAATGTTTATTTTCATACGTAGGGCTTGAAGACTTTTTTTGTCATATTTTATGGGTTGATGATTATAGGTCAAATGACCGGTATTGGGTTTTAAAAAACCTGTTAGGCACTTAAACAAAGTCGATTTACCGGCACCATTAGAACCTATAACACCGATAATTCGACCTTTTTGGGTTGAAAAATCCAAATCACTAAGGGCCTTTGTTCCATCGGCATAAACATAACTTAAGTTCTTACATTCAACCATATAAATACTCTCCTTCATAGAGGCGCATCTGCAGACCTTCTTCCATTTCTTGGGCTCTAATAATGGTATTTAAGAATAATTGCCCAAGTAAAAGCGACAAGCTTTTAAATGCATTTCCAACGCCATAATAGCCACTTCTTAATTCTTGAGCCATAATCATATCCATCCCTTCTTCATAGATTAGAAAAAGAAATCGATAGGTCAGAAGCAGTATTTCGACAAATAGTTTAGGTACTTTAACCCACCTTAAAAAACGACCAATTTCCCATATGGAAGTAGTCAGGATCAGAAAAAGCATGATTGAAAAGGAGCTCATCACCCTGATCATGACTTCAATCCCCATCCATAAGCTTTCACGTGTTATATAGAGCCAAGGAGAGGCTTGTCCAATGGTCATCAAAACCTCCTGCCCTTGTACCCTGGTTACTAATATCACCCCGAGTAGACTAGGAACTAAAAAGATAAGTGACAGAAACCATATATGAACAAAACTTTTCATATGTTTGCAAGTGCTAATAATAGTCATAATGGATATGATGATTAATAACGGGCCATATATATAGGTCTGATTCATCCATTGAGACCATAATAATAGAAATAAAGACATACCAATCCTAATTCTATAAGGTATGTGCTTAAATGGATTGCTTTCTATGATCCTATCTATTCTTAGCATGATCCTGTCTTCCCTTCATCCTACCAAAATAATAAGCAATGAAACCGGCACCAATCGCCGCTTGCATAGAGAAGAAAAAGCTTTCAATTTCTCCACTGGCAGGTTCAAACAAAGGTGTAAACCAGGGTTCATAATCCGGGTGTTCAAGTAAGATTTGATCTTGTGCTGCACCATCTGCACCACCATATTCACTATTTGGATTGATGATTAGGGGTATTATAGCCAGTAAAATAACCATACCTATTAAAACCAAGTTTTGTTTTGATTTCATATTAATTCCTCCATTCCCACAAGATGAATCTGTTCTTTATTTTCCCAAAGTAGATTGAAAATAATAACCGTTAGAAACCCTTCTAATATGGCTATTGGTAACTGAGTCAGACTAAAAATACTTAAGTATTTTAAGGTAGAAATCATAACCCCTTCTTGTCCCGAAAAAGCTGTACCCAGTTGAACAGACGTCATAACGTAGGTCAAGAAATTACTGGAAAAAGCTGCAATAAAGATGGCAACTCTTTTTGATAGACCGGACTTTATAGCAAGTTTATAAGCGAAGAATGCAGCAAAAGGACCTACAACACCCATAGAAAATCCATTGGCTCCCAAAGTAGTAATACCGCCATGTGAAAGAAGAAGCGCCTGAAGCAACAAAACAATCGCAGCAATAAAAGCCATCATAAGTGGACCAAATAAAATAGCACCCAGTCCAATTCCTGTGGGATGAGAGCAACTGCCAACCACTGAAGGGATTTTTAGGGCAGAAATACAAAAAGTAAAGGCAGCAACCAAACCAATAAGTAGCTTGTTATCATGACCTTTCCCAAGACCTTTTTTTAGTTTCATCATGCCCATAATTAGAAAGGGCATATACAAGACCCACCAAAAAAGTGCGTATGCTTTCGGTAAAAACCCTTCCATGATATGCATAGCATGTACCTCATTTACAGCTACTGTTATCATGAGCAACATGACGATTGTAATAATCCTTGATTTTCTCCAATAATGCTTCATAAGATTCCGTTACCTCCCTATAATTTATATATGGTACTTTCACTACAATAGCCTTCACCTTTTCTAGTTGACAAGCTTTTAACTTCTCAATATAACCACTGCCTTCCCCGCCCTCCTTAAACATCAAATAAGAAATATGATAAGTCTTAAGTAGTAACCTGTTCATTTCAACACTAAAAGGACCCAGTAATGCGATAATTTGATTGGGTTTAAGTCCCAGATGTTCGCATTGATGCAAACTTTCTGTTGAAGGTACCACCCTTGCTACGATGCGTTCTAGACCAAGGACTTTAATGGCCTCTTCTAGTGTTTTACTTCCGGTCACCATGATTTGCCCTTGTTGACCTGATAAATAGTTCAAGGCTTCTTCTTCATTCTCAAAGAACTTGCCATAAGAAGCGGCATCCTCTTGTGTTTTTCTAACAAAACGTGTATAGGTGGTACCGGTGGCTTTTGCTGCCTCTATGGCCTGTTGACTGACAAGAACTGCATGTGGATGGGAAGCATCAATTACCCAGTTAATTTTTTCTGCTCGAATTAAAGCATCCATAGACACGGCATCCAGTCTTTTTACAATGAGCCTGTCTGCATAGTGACCATAGGTGTCTTCTCCCAGTTTTGTAGCCACACTTAATATAAAAGGTAGATGATGGTGCTTTAGTATTTCACATATTTGACGACACTCATGGGTGCCACCAATCACATAGATCACAAGCGATACCCCCTAGGTGTGACCATTTTTCCATGGTGCATATGGGTGTTTTGATTACCGATTATAACCATAGTACGCATGTTCACATCCTGAACGTCAAATTCTTTTAAAGTCGAATATGCTACCTCTTCCTCCTCGCGCCCAGCATCAGTAACCCTTCCAACCACCAAATCATCACCTTGTATGTCTTTGATAATTTTAAGGGCGTCTTCTAAATGATGTGGACGGCCTTTGCTTCTTGGATTATATAGACATATGACGAAATCACCTTCAGCAGCCAGACGCACCCTTTTCATAATCAGATCATAGGTTGTCATCAAATCACTCAAACTTATGGAAACAAAATCATGCATCAATGGCGCTCCAAGAGTTGCTGCTGCTATACTCGATGAGGTAACACCAGGGATGACACGAATCTCATCTTCAGAATCTGAAAGTTCATAAATGAGTCCGGCCATGCCATAGATGCCTGAATCTCCGCTACTGATCACCACAACATTTTCTCCCTTTCTGGAGGCTTCAAGGGCCGCTTGACAACGTTTTACTTCACCGGTCATACCTGTTGTTATTATTTTCTGAGCTTTGCTATTTTGGTCGATCAGTGGTTGAATCCACTCTATATACGTACGATATCCGACAATCACCTCTGCTGTTTTAATGGCTTCAATGGCTTCTAACGTTAAATTCTTTACTTGTCCGGACCCAATACCTACAACTTTTATCATACAATCCTCCCAAGGGCAAAGGTACTGCCTTTCATTTTACTACCATCATGTATCATATTACCTTTTGATGCTAGCCAAGCGGATGGTCCTGCAACAGATCCTATACCTAGGGTCTTAAGCACCCATTCTGATTTATCAAATTCATTATGAACACTTTCCAAATCTTGCACGGTAAAGAAAAGTGATTCTAGTGACCACGCCTGACACAAGGCTTCCAAGCAAGGTTCCTGGCTTTTTATCTCCACACTGGTTAAGAGGGCTATAGCCGATGGATGGACATGTACGCCCTTAAGGTAGGTGGCTATTTCATGAAAATAGACACTAGTATCTAAGTTTTTTCTTGTCCCTGTTCCAAGGCATAAGACTTTTGGAATAAAAAAGAGATCCATTTGACTCAGTTTATTAATCTGCCTCGTATCATAACCAATATAGACTTTATAATCTGCTGACATCTCAATAAAAGTCTGAAAATCCTCGACTAGTGTAAACCCATTTAAATTAGGCGCTAAACTTGTATCACCAGGTCCAATATCACAGTAAAGGCCAATCGAATCACCTTTTATAAGGGCCATATTGATTTTTAAAATGTTGTCTCTATATTTAGGTACATCACAATGACACGCTTGAAGCAGCAAATCCAAACTCCCGACATCATTTACATCTGTCGAGGTGGTGATGATCGGATCTGCGTTAATAAGTTTACCAATCTCTTTTGCGTAAGCATTGCCACCCCCCAGATGTCCGGACAGTAAGCTGATGACATAACGACCTTCCTCATCTATGACTAAGACCGCTGGGTCTTTGTACTTATCTTCTATGAGCTTGCCAATGGCTCTAACAGCGATACCCGTTGCACAGATAAAGACCATACAGGTCACCTGGTTAAAGCATGCCTTTACACAGGCCATAATACCACCGTGTTCTTTAATAATTTTACTGGTATAGTGGTCGCCCTTAAGTCGATGGTTCAGTAAATCGCCTTTTGGGGTCAAGGATAATATTACGGTATTATTGTCTTGTTTATGATTTGTTTTAAGTTCTGTATTCATGCTTAAAATCCTTTTGATAAAGCTTTGACGGATTAAATTCATGGCCCAAAAAGTCGCCAACCATGATGAGGGACATTTTATGAATGTTTTTTTCTTTGGCAAGGGCCGGTAGGGTCATAAGTGTGCCTCGAATAATCTCTTCATCCTGCCAAGTTGCTTTAAAGACTATGGCTGCTGGCGTGCCACCATCATAGCCGCCTTCAATCAGTTCCTTACAGACTTCATCTACATAGGTAGAAGATAGGAAAATCACCATAGAGGTCCCATGCTGTGCAAAGGCTTTTAATGACTCTTTCTCCGGTACTGGGGTTCTTCCGCCACGTCTTGTAATAATCAGACTTTGTGACACTTCAGGTACGGTATATTCCACCCCCAAAGAAGAAGCTGCACCCAAAAAACTGCTGACACCGGGTATCAGTTCATATTCAATGCCAAGTGCTTGTAAACCTTCTATTTGTTCTCTTAAAGAGCCGTATATGGAGAAATCACCGGTGTGCAAGCGCACTACTTTTTTACCCGCTCTAACACCCTTAGCACAGGTTGTTAGGATTTCCTCCATATGCATGAGGGCACTGTTATGTATTTCTACATCCGCCTTACAATATTCAAGCAATGCTTCATTGACCAAAGAACCGGCCCAAATAACCATATCGGCTTCTTTTAAGGCCTTATAACCTTTGAGGGTAATCAGTTCCTTATCCCCCGGTCCTGCACCTACAAATAATACTTTCATAATTGCCACCCCTTATTAATAATAATGGTTGTAAAATAACTGATTTTTTCATGGGTAAATAGATCATCAGGATGATAAATCACTTGGTTTTCTTTTCCATAATTAGAAACAATAAGGCTAAAGGGCATTAAGTCATGTGTCCTAAGCATCTTAATGATGGCATCAAATTGCTTATATACTTTCATAAGGACGATGCTGTCATGGTCTAATACAACTTTCTCAATCGCTTCTATTTTCCCGTTACAGGGGTATATGAATAAAGGCGTATTCCCTTCAGCCAATGGTCGATTAAGACCGGAGGCTATAGCACTGTATGAAGCTATCCCTGGTAGGGTCTTAACAGGGACTTGATACAAAAGATATTTCAGCAAGTAGATATAGGTACTGTATAACATAGGATCACCAATGGTAATGAAACCTACTCTATGACCTTGTTCTATATAGCCTTTGATTTCTAATGATATGGTCTCGATCGCTGGTGAAAGTTCTGCTTCATCTTGTACCATGGGAAAATGTTTAGGAAGGATATGAATATCTTTTTTCAAATAGCCTTCTACGATCTTTAAAGCCTCACTTTCCCCTTTAAGACGACCATAAGGTACAATAAGTATATCCAGTTGTTGAAGCGCTTTAACCGCTTTTAAAGTTAGGAGTTCAGGATCTCCCGGTCCGACACCTATTCCAATGAATTCTGACATTTTTTCCTCCAAACACCTTTTAATATATAGCATGGGTTCTCTGGTCTAAAATAATGCAAATCGCCAAGTAAGCTGAGTCTGGCACTTGATAAGCTACTGCCTTCAACCTCCACAAAGCCATAGTCATATAAGGCTTTCATCCCTTCATTCAGGTTCTCAATCGTTATCACATTCATCACCAAGACCGCTTCGTCTGTAAGTATTTCTTTGGTAAGCCAGTCAATAATCTCTTTCATATGGCCACCGGTACCGCCAATAAAAACCCGGTCACAAGGTGGTACCTGGCCTATATCAAGAGGTGCTACCCCTGATATAAGTGCCACCTCTTTTAAGCCGTATTTTCTTAGATTCAAATCAATCAGCTCAAGGGCCAAGGGGTTCTTTTCAATAGCAAATACTTTCAACTGTCTGTTATTTCTAGCCGCTTCAACGGTAATAGAACCGGTACCGGCCCCAATGTCCAAAAATGTGTGCCCCGCTTCAAGTTGTAAATAGGCTAAAGTCACCGCCCTTACTTCCATTTTCGTCATAGGGACTTTGTCTCTAATAAAGTCTTGATCCATCATTAAGTAATATCACCACATTCATTTCATATTTTTTTCTTGTTATCGTTTTTGCATCTGTTTCTTGAATGCTTTCGTCATCATAGGACAGATTCTCGCCAATGATCATTCTAGGGTTAAAACCTCTTAATATAGCTTCTTGTCCAATCTCATAGGGTCCTATAGAACCGTCCGTAACAAGAGCTACCTTTGGCATTTTAAAAAGCAGATCAAAATCCGGACGTTTTCCGTGAGCGCTGGTTATATATAGATCATTCATGTCCAACTTGATTCTAGCAAACAAGTACTGTATGGCACTGATGCCAGCTGTTACATGAACAGCGTCTTTACCAAATAAGTCCATCAAGCATTTTGACAAACCATATATAGAAGGGTCCCCACTGGCCAATACAACAACTTCATCTGATTGATTTAGAATAAGCTGCTCTTTAATCTTGGCTTCCAAATCTTCCATCCTGCCGGAATAGACAATAGGTTTTATAATGTTCATCCCCGTTGAAGCCAGTTGTCTTTTTGTGCCGATGACGCACTGACCTTTTTTAATCCTATCCTGTGCTTCAATTGTTAATCCGGATGCTTTTCCCGGTCCGATGCCTACCACATTAATCATCATTCATCGTTTTGGCCAGCAGCCTACCTTTCATATTATATAGTGCAACTTCTACCTTCAATTGGTCATATGTATAATGCTCTGCCTTTTCTTTTATCACCCTAGCAATGCTCTCATAAACAGCTTCAAGTCCGGCTTCATCAATCAATGCCACCGCTTCGTCTGTTGTGTTGCTTTCTCGTACTTGATCAATCAGATTATAATCCCCTCTAATTTTAGCCAAATGGTTACAAAGTACATCCATTCTTCCATCTGAAACCCGGTTATGGGTATGAAAATTGCCACCGGCAATCTTAATGAGTTTTCCAATATGTCCCACAAGAATGACCTCTTCAACACCCAATCTGCAAGCTTCCATTAACATATGTCCGACAAAATTGCTCATCATGACAATCTGGTCTTTGCTATAATTTAGTGATGCCATGGCAAACTTTTCACCGTGGTTGCCTGGTACCATAACGATTTTTTTCTGTCCTAAATTCACTTTTTGGGAAAGTTCAATTTCCAGTGATTTTTTCCAAGCTTCTTCACTCATAGGCTCTACGATACCTGTAGAACCAATAATCGAAATACCACCTTCAACACCCAGCCTAGGGTTAAAGGTACGTTTTGCCACTTCTTCGCCTTTTGGCACATGTATGGTCACTTCCACTTGATAGCCATTACCTAATATTTCTTTAATCCCTTCTTCAATCATCTTAAGGGGCACCGGATTGATGGCTGGCTCGCCGATGTTTCTTTGTAAGCCATTTTTTGTAATAATCCCAACCCCAACACCACCTAGAACCTGAATGTCTAAGCTCTTACTTTGGCCAAGTACAACAACTTCGGCAGATAGGATTAAACCGTTGGTTACATCTATGTCATCACCACCATCTTTGACAACAGATGCACAGTAAGCATGTCCCTTAATCCAAGCTTCTTCAACCTTTAGTCTGACCATTTCATTACTTGGAAGTGTGACTTCAACAACTTTAGGTATCTTGCCCGTTTTCCAGTACATGGCAGCTGCCTTTGCAGCAGCAGCAGCAGTGGTCCCAGTGGTAAAGCCTCTTCTATAGATTTTGCCTTCTAGGATAACTTGCATCTTATCCATAGCGATGGTCTGCTTCATATAAAATGGCATTTACAATGGCCGCCGCTACATTGCTTCCGCCCTTCCTACCTCTTGCTGTTATAGAAGGTATGTTAGAAGTCATCAAAACTTCTTTCGATTCGGCTGCTCCGACAAAACCAACCGGCACCCCAATAATACCTATTAGATTTTCATCCTTTTTTTCATAGATTTCTAAGGTTTTAAAAAGGGCTGTTGGTGCATTTCCAAAAACATAGAGCTTAGGACCGGCTTCTTCTGCTGCTCTTATAACACTGGCCATAGATCGTGTTATACCGGCTTCGGATGCATACCTTGCCGTTTCGTCCTCGGAGATGTAACATCTTATCTGACAGCCCATCTTTTCTAAGACCTTTTTATTAATACCGCTGTAAGCCATATTGGTATCGGTGATAATCGTGAGTCCCTTTTTTATAGCTTTTAAAGTACGATCAATGAATCCCTTAGAAATATGTAAATTATCCAAATAATCAAAATCCGCTGATGTATGTATAACCCTTCGCAGAATTGCCTTTTCTATTTGATTTTCTGTTGGATACCCACCATAATCCGCTTTCACTTGATCATCGATGATCACAAAGCTCATTTTTTCAATGGTTTCCGGATTTTTTATGTAATCCATTAGATCGCCACTCTTTCAATGATCAAATCTGCCATTTTCTGATCAAATCCGATGTTTTCCAGTAATCGAATCTTTACTTCCGGGTATAGCTGGGTCATTTCTTCTAATTTCGCCGGTATGTCCATTCGAATATGGTTACCATTAAAAATAAAAAAGGGTAATATGGTCAAATCTCTTACATTCATCTCATGAAACTTCAAAAAGGCCATCTCAACACTGGGCAACATCATCTGCAAATAAGCCTTCTCCACTTGATCATAATTTACAGATGCTGACACAGCCTCCAAATACTTGGTCATGATTTGATCGGTTTCATCGACTTTACTTCCATGGGCCAAAATCATTAGTCCTTTTTTCATAGTTTTTCTCCCTTTCTTTTTTGGAAATAAAAAAAGCATTAAATTCACTTAATCTTCTTTAGATTAAGTGAATTTAATGCTTTTAGAAATAACATCTATTTCTTTAGAACGAAGAGGCTAAGCCTCGCTTTTCAAAGCAAATTGTTCACGGCGGGAAAGACTTCCTTGAAGTTAATGCTATGCTTAAAAGCATTAACATACCATCGTCTTTCCTAGAGATTTAAAAAACCAGTCCCTTTGGACTGGTCTATAAATAATCGCACGCGATTTTCACAGAATCCTCCTCCCGAAGATTATAAGTAAATACATAGCGTGGCAGGTCTCCTGGCTCGGGGATCATCCTACTTTCTCGCCTTCCCAACTAAGTCAGTGGCATTTGAGATTTCGTACTCCCTTACAGTAGCGGGGGCTGCAAAGGCTTCTACCTTTTTCCCTATTAACCTGTCGTAAAAACAGGACCGCACTACAAATATGAATTTTTTTCAGTATAACATATGCCTCATTTTTATTCAATGGCTAAGATGTCGATTTTTTCTTGTCATTCTTATTGACGATCATAATGGTTATTATTAGTAGTATCTATATATAATTCTTGTTAGCGCGAACAAATGATGATACAATACCCTCATACACCGACACTACGAGTATCCTCTAACAATGAATGCTACGCAACCCTCTAACAAAAAAAAGGTATTTTCGACACCTTATAATAAGAAAGGTATTTTATGAAATTAAAAGGAAAAATTGTTCTCATTACAGGAATCATCATCGTTATCGCCATCAGTATACAAGGTATTGTAAGCACATTGGCCTCCAATAGTGCTATGGAGTCTGTCGTCACTTTACAGCTTCAAGACCAAATCAGCAATATAAAAAGTGATATTCAATCTGCAACGGAAGTTGTTGCTATAACCCGAAATGCTCTAGATGAGAAAAATATTGCTTTAACCAAGTCTATTGTGCAGCTTATAGCTGAGGATGAAACATGGCTTGAGACCGGTAGAATGTCTGCCTTAGCCAACCAATTAAACGTCTCAGAAATCCATGTAATTGACGGATCCGGTGTATTAACCCATGGTAATATTGAAGGTTTTTATGGATTTGATTTCAGTACTTCTGAACAGACGCTGCCATTTTTAGACTTAATTGGTAAAACCGATGGCGTATTAGCTCAAGCGCCTGAAGCACGTGGAACAGACAACACACTTTTTCAGTATATTGGTGCTTCCAGAATAGATGCACCCGGCTTGGTCCAGATTGGTATTGAACCAACGGCTGTTCAAGAACTATTGGATAATCTGGATGTCCAAAAAAGCATTGAACGTTTGGTTGTTGGTGAAGGTGGCTATGCTTTAATTGTTGATGAAAATGATACAATCATCAATCATAAAGATATGAGCTTCGTCGGTAAGAATGTGGAAGAAATTCCTTGGTTAAGTGGTACACTTAGTCAACCCGATGCAATTGATACAATTCATGATGATGGCGTCTCCTATTATGCCATGTCACACAGCCTTGATGGTATAAGATTAGTTGTCACTTATCCATTGGCCGAAGTCGAACGTATTCGCATGGCATCTGTTATTAATAATGTAATCGGTATCCTCGTTGCTATTATTTTACTGGTATTGATTATACAATGGATTATTGGAAAATGGGTTTCAAAACCTATACGCCTTATTCAAGAAGGTATGAATGAAGTTGGTCAAGGTAATTTTACTGCTTCTGTTAACTATCACTCAAAAGATGAAATAGGGGCTCTTGCTCTTGATTTTACCAAAATGACTGAAAATGTAAGACGCCTCATACATGAAACAACCCAACGAATCGAATCTGTTGCAAGTGCTTCAGAGCGCATTAATCATAATGTAGATGGTCTTACAACTTCCAGTAATGAAACAACCAGAGCCATCGAAGAAATCGCAAATGGTGCCAGCGAACTAGCTTTAAATGTAAATGACCGACTTATAGCCGGTAAACAATTAGGTGATAGTGTGAATATGATCTTTGACCGTTTATCCGAAGCTAAAAATGAATCAGATGGTATGGTCAACTCTAATGCACTAGGACGTACAAAAATCAACACTTTACAAACAGTATTTAAAACCACGGTGCAAAACACCAATGATGTGGCAAACAATGTTAATACTCTAAACAAAAGCTCTCAAGCCATTGAAAACATCGTCGTCACCATTCAAGGTATTTCTGCTCAAACCAATTTATTAGCACTCAACGCTTCTATTGAAGCGGCACGTGCCGGAGAAGCCGGTCGTGGTTTTGCAGTCGTAGCTGATGAAATCAGAAAGCTTGCAGAACAGTCCTCTCGCTCTGCTGAAGAAATCAATGACATCATAGCAGGCATTATCCATGTGGTAGAAGGCACCAGTAAAACCGTAGTTGAAACACAAAATTCTGTCGAGTCTGCTCAACTCAACCTTGACGAAACCGTTTCTGTATTTGATGACATGGATACCAGTGTTACAAAAGTTGAAGGTGTCATTGATGCCTTCATTACAGAAACCAAAAATATTGAACAACTTAAAAATGAACTGCTCACTTCACTTGAATCCATGGCGGCCATCAGCCAAGAATCCGCTGCTTCAACAGAAGAAATCAACGCTTCAACGGAGGAGCAGATGTCAAGAGTCACAGAAATTAGTGAAGCCATCTTACATCTGAACGAAGACATTCTTAAGCTATCTGATGAGATGCAACATTTTGAAGCTTAAACTATAACCAAACGATATTATAAAATCATAAAGGAGGCACAAAATGCATAGTCATCCTAGATTATGTATTTAGTGCCTCTTTTATATGATGTTTTATATGCCGTTTTTTATTCTACCTATTTAATAGTACTTTTTCCGTCATCAATACACCATCATCAATGAATTTTGGACAAAGGCTGGTAAACAGTCCTTTTTCTTTAATGATCTTTAGGTCAGATTCTATGGAAGGGTTGTAGCCAAGCAGAGTCTTACAAAGTATAGAGCCGTTTTTTTCTTCAAACATGCTTTCAAAAGCTATTATTTTTTCGGCTATATGAGCCTTACCAGTAACGTCACCTTCTTCATAAAAGCCCTCTTTTAAACCGATTGCCATTAGTGCACCAGTAACCGCGCCACACACTTCACCTTGGCGCATACCACCACCAAAACCACTGGCAATCTTAAATGCCGTCTCTTTGTTCACACCTAGTTCTTCGCAAAAAGCACCTAGAACAGATTGGGCACAATTGTAACCGCAAGCGAATAATTCTAAAGCATTTTCATTTTTTGTCATATAGTCCTCCTGATTTTTAATAAGATTATAATTAAGCGGCGTACTGTTATAAACTTTTTAGCACTTCTTTTTGAATGTCTATAAAAGTCTTTAGTACCTCATCATCATGGGCCATGGATAAAAACATGGCTTCAAAAGTTGATGGGGCCAAAAGAATTCCCGCCTCAAGCATGCTTGCAAAATAGCGTCCAAACACTTCTGTGTCCGATTTCATAACAGAATGATAATCCGTCACCGGCTCTTTTGTAAAAAACAGACTCAGTAGTGAACCCACTCGGTTCACCTGGCCTTGGATACCGGCCGCCTTCAGGTTGTCAATCATAGCTGTTTCAAGGAAAACCGCTTTTTCTTCTAATTGCCTATAGATCTCAGGATGCTTTTCTAAATAGTTTATGGTATTAAGACCCATGGCCATCGCCACCCTATTCCCAGATAAGGTCCCAGCCTGATAAACATCCCCAAGTGGTGATATATGAGCCATGATATCAGCCCGTCCGCCATAAGCACCAACAGGCATACCACCACCAATGATTTTACCAAGACAGGTTAGATCCGGTTGAATATTATAATAACCCTGTGCGCCGCCAAGGCCAAGTCTAAATCCGGTAATGACTTCATCAAAGATGAGCACTGTTTTTGTAGACATCGTTAAATCTCTTAGGCGCTTAAGAAATGCTTGGTCTAAGGGTACAATGCCCATATTGGCAGCAACCGGTTCTACGATAACGCCGGCCAATTCATGACCATGTCTTGCCCATAGTGCTTCAAGACCTTCTATGTCATTGATTTGTCCAACTAAAGTGTGTTCAACCAGAGCATCCAGTACACCGGCACTGGTAGGTACATTAAAGCTTAGTCCACCTGAACCGGATTTGATTAATAAACCATCTGAATGGCCATGGTAACAGCCTTCAAACTTAAGTATTTTATCACGTTTGGTATAACCTCTGGCCAAGCGAATGGCACTCATGGTCGCTTCTGTACCTGAGTTCACCATCCTAACCATTTCCATGGAAGGCATCAGACGGTTGATGGTCTGTGCCATTTCAACCTCTATGGCTGTGGATAGACCAAAGCTAATACCTTCTGATAATACACCGGCTACCCCTTCTAAGACCACAGGGTTGGCATGGCCTAATATATGGGGACCAAAACCACCGATAAAGTCAATATAGGCCTTATCTTCCACATCCCAAACTTGAGCCCCTATGGCTTTTTTAGCAAAAATTGGTGGGGTGTCAACAGAACCAAAAGATCGCACCGGACTATTCACCCCGCCTGGCATCACTTTTTTTGCCGCTTCAAAAAGTTCTTTATTTTTCATAATCAACCTACCTATTCACTGTATTTTTCAATGAGTTCTTGTACTACAGGGGCAAAATAACTAAGAATTAGATTTGCACCGGCTCTTTTTATGCCGATTAAAGACTCATAGATGCTTTTTTCGGCGATAAGATTTTCTCTAACACCCCGTTCTAACATGGCGTATTCACCACTGACTTGGTAGGCTGCAATAGGCCTGTTAAACCGTTCAGAAGCCTTTGAAACGATGTCCAAATAAGGCATGGCCGGTTTAACCATGAGGATATCTGCCCCTTCTTTAACATCCAACTCAAATTCACTTATAGCTTCAGATGCTCGGTGAAAATCCATCTGATAGGCTTGTCGATCACCCATTGCAGGAGCTGAATGGGCCGCATCTCTAAAAGGTCCATAGAAAGAGGAGGCGTATTTGGCACTATAGGCCATAATTGGTAGATGTTCAAAACCGTTTTTATCCAGTGCGGTTCTAAGACTATTAATACGTCCGTCCATCATATCCGAAGGTGCCACCATGTCTGCACCCGCTTTGCCATGACTGATGGCAATCTTGTCTAAGGTTCTTAAGGTTTCTTCTCGTTTGATTTTACCTTGTGGATCAAAGAAGCAGCAGTGACCATCCGACTTGTATTGACACAGGCAGATGTCTGTGATTAAAAAAATCTCAGAACTGATAGCTTTAATGGCCCTTAAAGCTTTTTGAACAATGCCGTTATCGTCATAGGCACATGCCCCTTCAGCATCTTTTTCATCGGGCACACCAAAAATCAGTAAACTCTTAATCCCTTTAGACTGCCACTGGGGCACCAATCGTTCCAGTTGATCCACGCTAATGTGGTATTGACCTTTCATGGATTCTATTTCTTTATATACGTTCTCACCTTCCACGATGAAAATCGGGTAAATCATATCGTCCATGGTCAATTGTACATCCCGAACCATCTTTCTTAGTACGCCATGTTGCCTTAATCGTGTTGGTAAATATCCCATATTGCTAACGCCTACCCTTCTTTTAATACTATTTTTATAATGATATCTTCTCCATAATCGTTTCGTATATACCTTGATATGAATGGGTTGTTGCCTCATGTATAAGTGACCAGTGATATTCTTTTAACGCTTCTGTGGTCATGGGACCAATGGAATACGCCGGTATTGACCGAGACATCTGTGTATAATTCTCATTATTTGTGGCTATAAAAGCTTCTACGGCAGACCGGCTGGTGAAAACAACCCCATCATACCATTGTTCCTGAAGGTCCACTTTTATTTTAGTGGGAAGCACTTCATATAGATGAACGTCCGTCACTTGAGTTTTCTCACTTAAGGCTTTAATAATCTCTGTATTCCCTAGTTTGGACCTATAAAAACAAATACCTTGACTCAGTTGTTGTCGGTCCATCTTATGATGTATCAAGTCCAGTAGTTCTTTTGTGGTAAATTGTTCAGGCATATAGTCCGGTTGGATACCATGATCCTTTAAGGCTTTTGTAGTAGAAGTCCCAATACTGATAATTGATGGTCCTGCAAGGATGCGCAGATCCTGGTTATGGGCTTGTAAGGCTTTGAAAAAACAAGTCACACCAAAAGGACTGGTAAAAACAATAGCACCCAACCCGGAAAACCAGTCTTTGGTAAAATACTCAAAATCCGGACGCAATATTCTATGGGTAATCATAGGCATTTCAACCACTTCGGCCCCCTGGTCTTTTAGATTCTGAAGCAACTTAGCTCGGTTGGTCATTTTGTCTTTATCCGAAGATCCTACCTCGTTTTTTACTTCAGGTGTCGGCAAGGTGAGCAA
Source organism: Petrocella atlantisensis (assembly GCF_900538275.1). Taxonomy (GTDB): domain Bacteria; phylum Bacillota; class Clostridia; order Lachnospirales; family Vallitaleaceae; genus Petrocella; species Petrocella atlantisensis. The sequence continues at coordinate 215,024 of NZ_LR130778.1, forward strand.
TAATTTTTTCCCAAATAAAGGTTTACCTTCAAGGTTTACCAATTGATGATGAAAACCTGCCACTTCACCAATGACGATCAAACCGGAACGGCTTTCATGTTCATCAACGGCTATGCTAAGTTCATCTAGTCTTACACTGACGGTTGCTTGCTGGGGTGTTGTTGCATGATAAATGATGGCAACCGGGGTCTTAGCCGGTTTGCCTGCATTTAAAAATCCTTCAGCTATGGCCCCTGCTTGTCCAATACCCATTAGAATGACACAGGTCCCTCCCGCTTTTGTCAAGGCTTCATAATCCATAGGTGCACCCGACTTGGAAAGATGGCCTGTCATCACATGAAAAGATGCGGACAATCCCCTGTGTGTTATAGGAATACCGGCGTAAGTCAAGCCACCTATAGCGGATGTAATGCCCGGTACCACATCGTAATCTACACCTGCTTCTTTAAGGGCCAAGGCTTCTTCACTACCCCGGCCAAAAACATAAGGGTCGCCCCCTTTAAGACGAACCACTTTAAGTCCAAGTAAAGCTTTTTCAATCAATAAGGCGTTGATATTTTCTTGGGTCATGGTGTGATCCCCGGCTTTTTTACCCACATATATTTTTTCTGAGTACGTAGGTGCTAGATCCAGTAACGCCTTACCACTTAAGTAATCATAGGCAATAACGTCCGCTTCACTTAGATAACGCATCCCTTTAACAGTAATCAGTTCCGCGTCTCCGGGACCGGCACCTACCAAGGCAACAAACCCTGTTTTTTTAGATGTAAGTTTTTGGGCCATATGGCGACCATGATGGATCAGTTGATCTTCTAAAAACTTCATCTGTCGTTCATTTTGGACCACATCCAAATCATGGATAAGACCAAGGTTTAGAGTCTCTCTATGAGCTGTTTGCCCATGCTCATCGCCTAATAGACTATAGAAAGTAAGGTTAAGGTCTTTGGATAGGTCAAGGTAACCACCAATCGCCATATGACAAGACCCCTGTGTGCCTTTTAGATAAGCGCGCTCCAGTCTTGCCTGTAATGTGGCTTTATGATTTTGAATCGATGCCAGAAGCCTAAATAAAGTTTCATCTTCTTCTCGAATCTCCAGTCCCAGTATGCCTTGGCAAGGTGCCGGTATCATTTCCTTATAATCTAAAGGAATAAAGTTTAGGTGTGGGTATTCTTTTTTCAAATCCAAACGGTGGATACCGGCTTGTGCCAAAACAATCCCATCTAATTTGTTTTCATAAATACCATCTTGATCATCTTGATTATTTTCATCATTTTTATCCAACTTTTTAAGCCTTGTATCAATGTTCCCACGGATATTCTCAAAGACCACCTCAATACCTAGACCAGAGAATAAACGCTTAAGCTCGACCCTACGTCTTGGACTACCTGTGCCGATGATCAATTTGGGAGGTAAGTTTTCCAGACTTGCCCCTTCTTTTGTAATGAGATAATCAAAAGGGTTTTCTCTTTTGATCGTACCACTAAGGATCAGTCCTTGAGGTAACTGGGCCGGCATGTCTTTAAGACTATGAACGGCCAAATCAATGCTCTTATCAAGAAGAGCTTGTTCAATTTCCTTGATAAATAAGCCCTGTCCGCCAATCTGAGACAAAGGTGTTGTTTGGTCCCTGTCCCCTTTGGTTTCAATAATGACACATTCAAGTTCTAAGGGTTCATTGGATGAAATGGATGTATTAGATGGGTCAGAACTTAGTTGATCGGCTTTTTTTTGATAGGCTTTTTGTAGATGAGACATTACAAGTTCTGTCTGTTTAAGTGCAAGGGCACTGCCCCGTGTTCCTAATCTTATTTTCATGTCATCCCCCGTTTATGGTCAGTTTCTCCAAAATACGTCTTAAGGTCTCGGTATCTTTATAAATGATGGCGCGTAACATCTTGTTTCTCTTGACCGAATCTCTTTCCATCTCTTTAAAAATTGTTCTAATTGCTCCCAGTAACTTTATTTTTTCTTCCCAGCTTTCATCATATTCTTCTTTAAGCTTACCAATGATTTTTTGTCCCAGTATGGGGCTTTGCCCACTGGTGCTCACCGAAAAAATAAGTTGACCTCGTTTTAAGGCTGAGGTAAATACCACATCACATAAATCCGGTTGATCCACCACATTACATAGAATATGAAGTGCCCTGCAGTCCTCATAGACCTGTCTATTAACAAGTGCATCATTGGTTGCAGAAATAACTAAAAAAGCATTTGTAATATGGTCCTTATGATAGGGACTGACCCTACATTGTACCTTAGGACCCATTTCTAATAGACTTGGCAAAAAATTCAAGCTAACCGCTTCAACCCTTGCATCAAAGTTAATTAATTTTTGGATTTTTTCAAGGGCAACCGATCCGCCGCCAATGACCACAATCTTTTTTCCTTCTGTATTCAACATAACCGGTAAGTACATAGCCTCACTCCAAATCGTATAATTTTTTCATTAAGGTCAAAGCCTCTTTAAGCTCTTCTTGTTCCATATTCTTTAATCCCAAAATGGGCTCTTTCACCACCCTAAGGACCGCTGATTTAATGACTTTTTCAATATAAGCGCTTTCTTTATGACTCAGTTGTATCTTTTTATGAATCAAGTCCATAGCGTCCCCATAAGCTGTCTGAACCTTGTTCTGAAGACCTTCAATCGTCGGATCAGCAACTGAACGCATCATCCAGTCTTTAAGCATTTCGACTTCATGGGGTATTTTTTCTATCATACGATTGGCCATTTCTCGTCTGACTTCTAGGTTGTCTTCAATGGTCTTTCCAATCTCATCGATACCTAGGACTTGAGTGTGCTCCAATGTATCGATTCGTCGTTCAATATCTGCAGGAACCGCCAAGTCTATGAACAACTGATTTTTTGCTTTACCTTGATACAGGTTCATGGTTTCCAACAATCGGTCATACGAAAAGATATAATGGGGACTGCTGGTAGCACTGATGATACAATCCACTTGGCTTAGAAAAGCATACCGCTCTTCGTAGGGTAATGAGCCATCATCCGGATCTAAGCTATTCATTTGACATATGGAACGGCTTGTTTTATATATGACCAAACCTTCTTTCGTAGCCACTTCATCAAAATACTTCTTGACCAGACGGCCTGTTTCACCAAGACCGACAATCATAACCCCTTTACCACCCGTTGTCCTTAGAAATTCCATGGCACGCTTATAAGCCAGATACGCTACGGAGATGGGCAGATGAGATATACCGACTCTGGTTCTGATTTCTTTAGAAAAACGGATGCTTTCTTGGAAAAGTCGGTTTAATATTTTATTGCTGATGCCCATTTTGGATGCCAAAAGCCAAGCGTCCTTCACTTGGGATAGAATCTGATCCTCCCCAAGTACCATAGAATCCAGACCGGCTGTTACTTTCAGTAAATGGGTGATGGCTGCGTCACCGGTTAATGACCACAGACGTTCTCGAAAAATAGACCCATCTTCCGGATTTAATTGGTCAATAATGCCTTCAATGACCTCTAATACATCTGTATCAGCGCCTGTATAATAGAGTTCAAAACGGTTACAAGTGGATAATAAGACATTGCCACCAACCGATTCAAACAATTGAATCTGATATTCCATACGCTTTGTTTGTGTCCAAGCCAATTGTTCTCTTAGACCCACTTCCATTTCTTTATAACTCACACCCACCACATTTACAATCATCTTTTATCCTTTCCAAGAAAAATAAAGAGCAAGGACACCGAAGCACCCTTGCCCTATATTATATCATCTGAGATCTGTATTGTCTAAGCATGACGATATGAGATTGTTCCTGTGCCACCAAACCATCAATCTTGTCATGTTCAGCTTTTGGTAGATGTCTTTGTGCCTCTCTAAGAAATAATATGGTGTCTTTTTCAAGTCGAAAAGCCAAGTCAAAAGCTTCCTCCAGACTCATAACCTCTTTTTTCTGAGTCATAAAGTCAATGTTGTCTTTAATTAAAGCATCTAGATAAGCCATATATTCTTCGTCAACGTCACTGGTCGTATAATTCACGTATTGCTCTTTGAGGGATTTATAGAGTTTTTCATGTGCTTCTTCCTGCTTGGCCAGTGCCTTAAAAAGTTCCGTCAACGTCTCTTCTTCAGCTTGATTGGCCAAATCTTTATAATGCCCTTGCCCCATTATTTCAATATCAATGAGCACATCCAGCAGATCTTCCAGTAAAAATATTTCTTGCATGATATAGACCCCCTTTTCTACAAACCTTCATGGTTAAACTGCATATCTGTTTTGTAATGGTACCCATGCCACTGTATATGTTCTGCTACTAGGGCTTTCGGATTCAACGTAATGCCTTCTAAGACTTCTTTTTTAAAGACTTGATAACCCATACGGTCCACAATATAACCGATATGCTCCTTTGGCAAACTTGTATCAATATAGCGTTCTACAAAACCATAGGTATTTTTAATGATTTGAGTGATTTCTTCTTCTGTTGCCCACTTAATGAAGGGCATGGCCAATCTAGGGTTTTTCTTGCCTGTTCTGCCCATAATGACCATTCTATAATACTTTTCTTCGCTTCTCGTCCAAGCCCCAGCCGGACATTTTAGTATACATTCACCGCATCCGATACATTTTTCAATATCTCTTTCGATATTATAATCCTTAACGCTTAAGGCACCGGTCACTTTTTTCTTACAATTGTCCACGCATGCCTCGCAAGTGATACATCGTTTGCTATCATATTGAGGCTCTGTCAAACAGATAATGCCAAAGTCCTGCATATGGGCTTTAATACAATCGTTAGGACAACCGGTCACAGCGATTTTGAAATGAAAATCATGGGGATAAACGGCTTTTTCAAGGCTGTTTGCGATTCTGGTCGTGTCATCATTGGCATAAGGACAAACACGGTTGCCAATGCAGGCTGAGATATTTCTTGTACCTGCTGCCGGATAACCACCATCACCATAATCCACGTCAAGGCCAAGGGATTCAATAAGGGGACGGATCATCTTATTAATTTCCGGGATTCGATCAAAGTCGATTCCTGGACATTCAAAACCTTGTCTGGTGGTCAAATGAACGGTACCGTCACCAAATTTTTCTGCTACTTCTTGAATGATTTGAAAATATTTGGCTTCCAGATGACCACCTGGTACCCGGACTCTAAGGGCGGTTTTATTTCTAATTTTTGTGATTCTATACGCATTTTTTGTCACTAATTTTCGATCTATACTCATGAGCACGCCTCCTTAGTCCAACAATGTTTTTGCCTTGGTATAGTTAAAAACAGGACCTTCTAGGCAAACATAAGTTTCATCAATCTTACAGTGACCGCATTTACCGATACCACAACTCATTTTACGTTCAAAAGACACCCAAATATTTTCTTCAACAAAACCAAGACGTAACAACTCAAGGGTGGTAAATTTCATCATCATGGGAGGACCAACGAGAATGACCGTCTTATTTTCTACATCGGACAAATCCAAATCTTTAATATGGCTTGGAATAAGGCCAACTTTATAAGGCCACGTATCATCCCCTTGGTCAACCGTAAGGATTATAGGCACCTGCTCTTGCCACTTGCGAAGCGTATCTTTAAAAAGAACATCTTTTGGACTTTTAAAGCCGACAATAATCTGCAAACCTTTTATGGCCGCCTGGTTGGATATGAAGGTGTCTATGGTATTTTTAACAGGTGCAAGTCCGGTACCACCGGCTATAACCACCATGTCTTTGTCTTTAAACCATGCCTGTTTAAAACCATTACCATAAGGTCCTCGCATATACAAGGTTTCACCGGGCTTCATTGCAAAAAGTCGATCTGTAACCCTGCCTACTTTCCGAATGGTCATGGTAAGTGTATCCGTGTCAAAATCAGAAATGGATATAGGGGCTTCGCCCACACCCGGAAGGGACAGTTGCATAAACTGACCACCCACGAACCGGTCCTTGGCTTCAAAAACGAAGGTTGAATCTATTTCCGTCTCTTTTTGTGTAGTTAATAAAGTATAAGGTCTTGGCATATAAGGATTATTCATGACTTTCCTCCTTTATGATCTCTGATAACTTGTTGATACATTTTGAAAAAGAAATGTATTCCGGACATACATCATCACATCGACCACAGCCCACACACATATGCTCACCAAAGCGTTTATGATAGTCATTGACTTTGTGCATGGTTTTAAAACGCATTCTTTCACCATTTTGTTTTCTAAAACCATGTCCCCCTGCCATATCTGTATAGCCTTTAATATGACAACTTGCCCAAACCCGTCGGCGTTCACCGAGCAGACCATCATCACTTACTTCAACATCCTGCATGGTAAAACAAGAACAGGTAATACAGGAGGTATTACATCGGCCGCAGGCAATGCATCTTCTTGTGTATTCTTTCCATAAAGGGTGTTCAAAAAGACTGTTGTTCACCTTGTCTATTGGTGGTATCTCCACTTTGACTTTATTTTCTTTAATATATTCAGGCACAAAAGCTGTTTTCCTCACCTGACTCAAGTCTTCGGTAACCAGTGTTGGGTCCACAACTTCTAGCAATGAATGGTCACCGTCAAAGCGAATGGCCGCTTCATAATCTGTATAGGTATTAGATCCCATAGAGATGCAAAAACAGGTGTCAAACCCCTCCGTACATTCAATCATAACATATTTGACCAATTGCCTTCTACGTTCATAATAAGCGTCCTTAATATCCCCGTTTTTAAGGAATATGGTGTCCAATCGCCTAATGCCGTTTAAATCACAGGGCCTGGCAAATATTAAAATCGGCTTCGTATCAATTTTAGGTTCCACAATCTGTCCATCAATAAAATGGAACAAGGTTTCTCTAATTGGCATTAAAAACTCTTTAGGCGAGTAAAAGGCCTTTTCCTCTAATACCAAATCTTCAATGTCTTCAAAGATACCATACACGATTTTGTCCGTATCTGAAAAGGTACCTTTTGCTTTTTCTCGGATTGGACCCACCAACCTATATTGCTTGGCTAATGTCTTAAAATATGCCTTCATCTCTTGCTGTGTCAGTTCATACCCCATAACTTCACTCCTTTATCCTTCTATAGTATACTTAAATCTTATCGCGCCCCATAAAATAGTAACTTCCACCTAGAATCAGACCACCACCAACAAAATTCCCAAGGGTTACCGGAATCAGATTCTTAAAAACACCTAATATAGATACAGTTTCCGGATGCTCCAACCATAGACCAATGGTAAAAATGGTCATGTTTGCAATGCTGTGTTCCATACCCGTAGCTATAAAAGCAAACAGACACCAGAAAATCATGATGAGCTTGCCGGATTCACTCTTAAGTTTAATTGAGGATAACACCGCAAGACATACCAAAATATTACATAGTATACCTTTAAAGAAAAGTTCAATAAATGAACCATTCATCTTCACTTCAGATACTTGAAGGACAAAATCGCCAACGGCATTACCTTCAATCCCTGTCATATAAAAAAGCGTACCAATGATGATGGAACCTATGAAATTACCGGTGTAACTTAGTCCCCAGCTTTTACTGGCATCTGAAAGTGTTATTTTTTTATCAAAAATACCCATAACATGAACCATATTATTCCCTGTAAAAAGCTCCGATCCGGACATAATGACTAGGCTAAGAGCGATTCCAAAACCAAGACCCATATATATTTTTCCATAAGGACTACCGGCCACTTGAGCTGTACTGCCAATAACCATAATGAGTATAATACCTATTCCTACATAGGCACCTGCCAAACCAGATGCGACTAAATATCTGCCAATACCACTTTTCATGAAGTTGATTTTGTTGACAGACCCTTGGCCTACCGACATAAGGATTTCTTTATACATAAGATTACCTTTCTCTCTAAAGTTATCATATATTTAACAAATGTTCCACTGATTTAATGCTTCAGAAAAAAGCAGTCAGCCATTAATCATCCTGTTATAATGGCTGACTGCTTTTCATTCATTTTCTACTGATTAAGTTGTTCAATGAGATCTTCTATATTAAGACCATGAATTTCTGCCGCTTGACTTAAGGACTCCATTTGAGATGAAGGGCAACCTAGGCATCCCATACCATTAGAAATCAAAATACCTGCAGCATCTTCTTTTTTACTTAATATTTCACTGATTAACATATCTTTTGTAATGTTCATATCGTTTCTCCTTTTCTAAGCTCTCATTATTGTATGTTTTTGCTTGGGTTCTTTTTCATATTGGTACGTGAATTTATCGGTATTTCCTTCAACAAACCCTTTGATAAAGGCCGCTCTAAAATTGTAATAATAACCAACGTCCATCCCTTCGGATATCCAATTATCTTGGTGGACACATCTATTGGTTAACCATATAACTTGTTGATCATCTTGTTCAATGACTTCATTAACCCGGTCACATGGCATGCCCTCTAATAAATAGTCATTAAGAGTCACAAAAATCTGATTAGGATCTGTAAATGTTTCATTTCGCTCAATGGCTTTTTCTTTTCCTTTATTGTAATATACCGCAACCACTGTATCTGCTGCTTCTTTGACTTGATCATTTAGGACTTTGATGATTGCAGCTTGTCTTTGCTCTGCTCTATTAATACTGGTTTGAAGCCAGCCATGGATATTACTTGTATCAATCAAGGACTCAATAGGTTCATCTCCCATAGGATACCCATAATCATCATAAATCGCTTTTAAAGTGTCCTGTGTTAAGATTAAGGGGAATTGATTGATAATGTCCTGTTCAATTTCTTCAAATAATTTAATTTTGTTAAACAACCACGTGTGAATTGGTGCTAAAAATAAGCTCATATTATATTTCCTTTCTTTTTTCATAGATAGCGAGAACCGCTTTTTTATACTGATCAAAACCAACGCGATCAATCATAATGCCCAGTTTTTCTCCGGTATCTGCCATCTCACAATAGGTATCAAACACAGCATCTACCATAAGAAAAACTTCTTCTTCAGTAAGTTGGCTTGCAACTTCATCCGGCAATCTCGGATGAAAGCCAGCACTGCCACCGACTCGGACAATGTAGCCTTCAACATCTGCTAGTACGACTATGTCTTTAGCATTAGCACTTGTACAGGCATTTCGACAGCCGGCTACAGCGATCTTAACCCTGTTAGGTGCCGCTTTTCCGTAGTAACGCTTTTCAAGGGTCATGCTGATTTTCATAGAATTTTGTTTGGCTCTTTTGCAAAAGGAAGCCGGACACATCTCAACATTCTTGACGGAATAAGGGGACAATACGCCCGGTTCCATACCAAGATCTGCCCACGCAGCGTCTACCTCTTCTGCCTTGAGCCCAATAATCATGACCCTTTGTCCTGATGTGATTTTAAGAGTTGCTTTATATTTTCTTGCCACTTCTGCAAGGCGTATCATGTTATCCGGCGTAATAAAACCACCAGCAATCCTTGGCGTAATGGAGTAGGTTCTTTTATCGTTTCTTACCTTTTGAAGATTTGCATACCTAGGATTCGACATGAATGGCTCCTTTCTTATGAGTTTTGATTTGTCTTATGTGCCTATTATATATATAATAAGTCAATAATTCGGTATCCTATGTTACCTTATTGTTTGGAGACACGCTTTGCTTACTATTTTTTGCAGTAGAATAATTCTTTGATGCTAAACCATGATAGACTTTTAAAAAGTACAAAAAAATAGCCACTATGATAAATCATGAAGGCTAATATTGACTATTTGCAATTATTGTAAAAGGGGTCAGCCTTCTTTACCATGCACAATGTACTTATGAAATAAAAAAGCGATCTTTTTTATAAATCAAAGATCACCTGTTTATAATATCTTTATTTCTTTTTTATTTTAATCACACGATCTTCCGTGACAATGTAGTCCATGATTTGGTCTTTACTCTCGTAGGGTAGCTGATTTTCCAGATGGTTCTCATAAGCTAATCCAACTTTTATAAGACCTGGATGGGCGTTCAGATAATTATCATAATAACCACCACCATATCCGATTCGATTCCCTTTAAGATCAAAACAACAACCGGGTACTAGAATCAAATCCCCTTCTCTTGGCTCATAGACAGCACTTCCAACTTTGGGTTCCATTACACCAAATGTGCTTTTTTTCAACTGTTCTGGACCGATGTAGGGAGAGAAAGCCATATCTTTTTTATCAATAACCCTCGGTACTAAGAAATCATAACCTCTGTGGTTCACCATGTCTTTTATAAAAAGACAATCCACTTCATTTTTCATAGCAATATAGCCAAAAACATTACAGGATTGGTTAAAAAAATCTGCTTCTAGAATGCGTTTGGCGATTTTCTCACTCTTACGACTTACATCAGAAAAAAACATCTGTTGTCTTATAAATAAATGTTTTGCTCTATAGTTTGTTTTATCCATCACTTTTCCTTCTGATGGGCGTTATGCTACCATCGGCTTCTACAAAACTTGCTTGACTTAAAGTTGCCTTGACGCCATTTTTCCAGCTTTCAATATAAGCCTTTCTCAATACTTGTTGTTCTCCTTTTTCCTTTTCATTCAAGCCTTCTGATTTGGATTTTTTGGCCAAAAAATTAATACGTTCGATTTGAGATTGATCCATTTCAAACCTCCTTTTTATAACGCTTTAAATAAAGTTCCAACATCTTCACCTGCGAGTATATCCAGCAAGACATAAGGGCGATCTGCGTTAGCTATAACCATATCAATATGTGCTTGTGTCGCAATCATAGCCGCTTGAAGCTTTGTTACCATACCGCCCGTTCCAACAAGGGTGCTTGAACCTGTTGCCATTTTAAGTATATCACCGTTGATTTCCATGACTTTCGGAATCAACTCTGCCTCTTCATGACGCACGGGATCCTTCGTATGTAGGCCGTCAATATCCGAAAGCAGTATGAGTAAATCAGCTTTAACGAGCGTAGCAACAATCGCTGACAAGGTATCATTATCGCCGAATTCAATCTCATCAGTGGCTACAGTATCGTTCTCATTTACAATCGGAATGGTTCCATAATCCAACAAGGCATTAAACGTATTGATAACATTATTTCTACTTTTTTCTTCTGTGGTAATATCTTTTGTTATGAGTACTTGCCCTGCTATGATATTATATTCTCTAAAAAATTTCTGATACATACGCATCAAGGATGCTTGTCCTACCGAAGCAACCGCTTGTTTCTTATCCATATCTAATGGCTTGCTTTGTAGGTTTAATACACTAATTCCTGCTGCCTGTGCACCTGATGATACTAAGATAACATCCAGGCCACTGTGTTTCATGTCCGCCAGTTGACGAATGAGTTTTTCCATCTTTGTTAAATTAATATGCCCGGTATCTTTGAAAGTCAAAGAGGATGAACCCACTTTTACAACAATTCTTTTCTTGTTGATGAATGCTTTTCTATCCGTCATATCCACAACTCCTATGCCAAGATGTAATCTGTTTTATTTTACAACAATAAGCCAGCCTAATCAATCCTTTAGACCTATTTTGAAAAGTTTCATGATTAGTAACAAAAAAAAGGCTTGAATACGTAAAAATAAGGTAGGTTCTACTTAATGATGCTTGTAAAACCTACCGATTTATATGCGAACTGTATAGATGCGTTATCCTTTATAGACTTGGATTATGATCGTCTTTCTTAGCAGCATCGATTTGCTTCATGTTTTTGCTTTTCTTTATACTCTTTTTATAGATTCTAATCCCTATGAAAATCATGAAAGCTGTAAAAAGTAGATATGGTGAATTGGCTACTACATAGACGATTAAATCTTCAAAGCCTTCCTTGATATCCATAAAAGTGTTTTTAATACCTTGACTTACACGTTCGCCTAGCGTAATAGGTTCTTTTTCGATGATTGTTGGTTTTAGAACTTCTTGAACATTAACGTGTATGGTTGAATAACGAACACTTTCACTCATGTTTCTTAGATTGCTTGTATACCGTTCAATCTCATATCGAACATTCTGAAGTGCATACTCCAGTTGGATGACATCTTCAAGCTTCTCAGATTTTTCTAGAATAGCAAGAAGTCGATCCTCTTGTACTTTAAGTGTTTCCAGTCTAGATTCTACATCTACAAATTGACTGGTTATATCTTCACGGCCTTCATTAGCATTGAGTACTTGGCCTATGGTTTTAAGTTCTTCAAACATAGCTTCAAATTGTTCAGCCGGAACTTTTATAGCATAACGGCTGGATCTTCTCTGGGCACCACTTTCATATATTTGACCGCCATAACTTTCTGAACTTTCCACATAAGCGTTGTATTTGCCTATAGATTCTTTTAAAGTTGTTATGGTTTCATCATATTCAAGGGTTTCTAAAGACATATGACCGGTTTTAATAATCTTACGTTCATTAACAACCATGGAATCAGGTAAGGGTTCTCCGTCATCAAAGCTTTTTGATTCTTCAACGGTCATTTCCATTTCTACACCAGCTTCTTCTGTAGCTTCTTCTGTAGCTTCTTGTGGCATAGAGGGTGCACTTTCACCATAGTCCATAAAGCCGGATTCATTTGAACTGGTACTGGTTGCTGAATCCTCTGTCATTTTGCTTTTTTGAGCACCACATGCGGACAAAACAAGTACCATCACCAGCACACTTACAATCCCAATTTTTAAACGCTTAAATCTTTTCATCGTCAGTCTCTCCTTTTCTCTCTCACTATATCTCTCTTGATGTATACTATATTATCTATTATAATCATTCTGACGTAAATCGTCGATTTTTGTTCCATTTTCCACTTTTATTCGTAGGTTAAAGCGTCAAAATTAAGTTTCACTATAATTACTTTAAATATTTAGATTACGTTGATACATTCGTAACTATATATTGAAAGTAAAAGTTCAACTATCTAGTTTTGACGCTTTAACCTATGTTATAATAATTTTATAGTCAACATAATAGAAAGGCGGTATCTTATGACATCTACAACAACACATACAAAAGACTTGACCCCTATAGAGCAATTGGAAAAACTAGACCAAAGCCTAAGTGCACTGGGCTTTTCCGAGGCCCTTATTTTCTGGGATTCTGCAACACTGGCACCGAAGAATGCTGTAAACGGACGTTCAGAGACACTTGTTCACCTATCTGAATTCTATTATAACACATTGGTGAATGAACACATCCATCAGGTGCTCATCGATTTGGAAGCCACTAAAAATGACTTAAATGATCTGGAAAAATCTAAGCTTCAATTTTTTAGAGAAGAATATGATAAAGTGGCCTGTGTACCTGTAGATGAATATGCTGCATTTAAAGGTCTACAAGCCCTATCCTCTGATGCTTGGGAAGAAGCTAAAGAAAAAAATGATTTTTCTATTTTTGAACCTTATCTCCAAAAAGTTATTGATTTTCAGCGTAAATACATCGAATATAGAAACAAAGGTGGGCATCCTTATGATACCTTACTTCAAGATTATGAACGGGATCTCACGGTAGAAATCACCGATCAGTTTTTCGACCGTTTAAGAGCGGTCATCGTTCCCTTAGTTCAGAAGATTAAAGACAGTGGCGTCACTGTTTTATCTCCTTTTGAAGGCGTCTCATACGATGTCAAAAACCAAAAGCAACTATCTGATTTGTTACTTGAGAAACTGGGCTTCAACAAAGATAGTGGCATTATTGCTGAAAGTGTCCATCCTTTTACCATGAACATCACAAAAGATGATGTTCGTATTACGACTCACTATTACGAAGACAATATCCTTTCTAGTCTATACAGTACCATTCATGAATGTGGCCATGCACTTTATGAACAAGATATTGATGTGGCTTTAGGTTTTAGTCGATTAGCAACCGGGACCACCATGGGCATTCACGAGTCTCAATCCAGAATCTATGAGAACAATGTTGGACGCTCAAGGGTGTTTTGGGAAACCTATTTTCCTTTACTAAAAAACCTCTTTCCAGACCAATTGGGTGATGCTACGCCCGAAATTTGTTACAAAGCCTGCAATTATGTACGACCCACATTAATCCGTATTGAAGCGGATGAACTAACTTATGCTTTGCACATTATGATACGCTATGAACTGGAAAAGCAGATTTTTGAAGGTAAATTAAATGCGAAAGATTTGCCAAGTGCTTGGAATGAACTCTATCAAAATTATCTTGGTATAACACCTGATTCCGATGCCAAAGGCGTTTTACAAGATGTCCACTGGTCAGAGGGCCTATTTGGCTACTTCCCTTCCTATGCCCTTGGTAGTGCTTATGCTGCACAATTTGAAGTTGCTATGAACAAAGATTTTGATGTGAACAAAGCCATCACTGACGATCAACTGATCCTTATAAAGAATTGGCTTGCTGATAAAATCCACAAATACGGATCGACTAAGACGCCGGAAGAAATCCTTCTAATAGCTACTGGCGAACCTTTTAATCCGAAGTATTTTACAGATTATTTGTTGAAGAAATACAGTGATTTATATAACTTAGGTTAAAGTATTAAAAAAAGCGTCCAATTCTGGATGCTTTTTTTGTTTAACCTTATCGTCTATGGAAGGGTTTTCATAGTTCCAAATTAAATTTTATCATTCAATATCGACTCCGCCACCTTCATACCATCCAGTGCTGCCGACATAATACCACCCGCATAACCTGCCCCTTCACCACATGGATAGAGACCTTTAACCGAACTCATATAGGCCTCATCTCTTAAAATACGTATGGGTGAAGATGTTCTAGTCTCAACACCTGTTAAAACAGCATCCTTTCGGTCAAAATCTTTGATTTTCTTACCGAATGCTTGAATGCCTTCTTTTAAGGCTTCTGCTACAAAATCAGGTAAAGCTTGATTTAGATCCGCCATGGTATATTGACCCTTTATATTAGGTTTAACAGCTCCAAAGGCTGTTGTGATCCTATTATTGATGAAGTCGTCCAGTTTTTGAACAGGCAAACTGTAATTAGAACCGGCGATCTCAAAGGCCTTTTTCTCCCATTTTCTTTGAAAATGAACACCGGCTAATAAATCATTACCACCAAAGTCCTCAGGTAGTACATTGACCAACAATGCACTGTTTGCATTGATTTCATCTCTTTTAAAATTACTCATCCCGTTACAAACGACATGGCCAATCTCAGAAGCAGAGTTCACCACAAAGCCACCCGGGCACATACAAAAAGTATAGACCGCACGTCCCTCACCTGTTCGATACGTTAACTTGTAATCCGCTACAGGCAGATTAGGATGATGATAGCCTAATCCATATTGTTTCTTTGAGATCATCTCTTGGGGATGTTCAATCCGTAACCCAATGGCAAAAGCTTTTTTCTCCATAGGAATCTTATCTATTATGAGACGCTGGAATGTATCTCTTGCACTATGACCAATAGCCAAAACCACATGATTCGTAGCAATGAGATTACCCAACTGGTCTCTGACACCTATAACAGCGCCATTTTCAATAACCAGTTCGGTCATTTTCCTGCTAAAATGAACCTCACCACCAAGTGCAATGATTTTAAGGCGTATGTTTTCAACGACTTTGATCAGATAATCTGTACCGATATGAGGCTTGTTCACATAGCGAATTTCTTCCGGTGCGCCTGCTTCAATAAAGGTATCTAATATTTTGTCCATTCGATAGAATTTGTCTTTTACCCCTGTGTTAATTTTTCCATCGGAGTAAGTACCGGCGCCACCTTCACCAAATTGTATATTAGATTCTACATCCAGTTTTCCGGTTTTGAAGTAGGTCTCTACATCTTTAATGCGCTCATCAACCGCACGTCCACGTTCAAGCAATATGGGTTTAGCCCCTTGTTCTGCCAGAATAAGTGCTGCAAAAAGGCCTGCCGGTCCGGCACCGATAACGACCGGTCGTTTCTCCGGTATTTTTATTGGACCTTTTGGTTCGTAAGATGGTATTTCTTCTTGATATGTCAACTTTGATAGTTTTTTATTGGAGGATGCCGCCATTAGCACATCAACAGAATAGACAATCTTTATGGCTTCTTTTTTTCTGGCATCTACAGATTTTTTAATGATCCTAATTTCTGTATTTGGTTCAAGCCCATAGATTGTTTTGACCAACTTATATAAATCATCGACCTTATGATCCAATGGCATTTTTATTTGTTCAATTCTATAATAGCCCATCATTATCCCTTACTGGCACTTACGCCTGCTACATATCCTGAGCTCCATGCCCATTGTAGATTAAACCCACCGCAATCGCCATCCATATCCAGTATTTCTCCACATAAAATGACATTAGGATATTTTTTACTGGTGAGTGTTGTTGCAACTACTTCATGGCAATCAACGCCTCCAGCAGTAACCTGTGATTGATTCCATTGCCTGGTTCCTGTAATACTAAGCCTAAAAGCCTTAAGCCAATGAACAATCAATTCCCGTTGCTTAGAGGTGATTTGTGCCCCTTTGTCTCTTGGATTCATGCCACAATCTTTGATTAAGGGGATAATCATTTGCTTGGGTAGCAAGCCCACGAAAAAATCCTCCAGCACTTTATAGGACATTCTTTCAATACGTTTTAGCAACATCTGATCTAAGGCTGTGCTGTCAAGCAATGGCACCAAATCACCATGAATCTCAATGTTTTTTTTGTGATTTTTAATGGCTTGAGCCGCCGTTCGACTTACATCCAATATTGGCGGTCCGGATAGACCGTAATCTGTAAAAAGGAGTTCCCCATAAGCGCTCTTAAGATGTACGTCATCAACGACCAAATCCACCTTAGCCATCACTTTAGTTCCTTTAAGATGTTTAAGGTAGGCATAATCTGATTCAAGTTGAATGAGAGATGGATAAGGCTCAATTAGATTCATTCCCAGTTCTTTGGCTATTTGATAGCCACTACCGTTAGAACCCAGGTCCGGAGTGGATTTGCCACCACCTGCCAGAATCACATAATCACCATAATATTTATTTTTTTTAGTATGTACCACCACCCGCTGTCCTGCGTCCACATGAACTACGTCTTCATTGCATATAACTTGTACATTCTGGCGGTCCAGTTCATAGAGCAGTACATTCAGAACTGAAGCTGCCTGAAGTGAATATGGATAGAGCTTCCCCTCATCCAGTTCCAGTATGGGAATACCTAGTGCTTCGAAAAACTCTAAGGTTTTGCTTAAATCAAACTGAGGGTATATATGATCATATAAATTTTGACTGTCTGAATGAAAGCGACTTTCCTCAATGAATCTGTTGGATATGTTGCAGCGACCATTGCCGGTCGCCAATATTTTTTTGCCAATACGATCTTTACGTTCTAATAAAATTACTTTTTGCCCCAGTCGTGCAGCAGTTATAGCGGCCATTATGCCGGAAGCCCCACCACCTATGACAATCACTTTGTTTTTACCCATACCATCACCTACATCAATCTTAATCTTTTTGCTAGAGCAACCAGTTTATTTCCTTTTGGGAAAATCAAGAGTTCCACTTCCGTTATGCCACCGATTTTTATAAGCAATATGACATAGAATAGACCACCGATCATTATAGCTGTCAAAGTGCCAATGACATTCGAATTGCTCATGGCCATAACCATCATATGGACCACCATGGCGACTATACCCATCATTAAACCTGCAATTAATGGGTACATCACCGAAACTCTATAATCCATATTCAAATGGATTTTCTTTTCAATACTTAAATAATTCATTGTTGCCACCAAACCACTAAAAATAATATTAGATAGTACCGCACCAATGAGTCCAAAATCAAAAACATATATCAATATAATCATGAAAACAACTTTCACGCCAAGGGCCACAAGCGAATGGTGTACCGGAACTCGAATCATACCCAGCCCTTGTAAAATACCAATACAAATGGCCGATACACTATAGAAAATAACCGTCATAGCGCCAAGTCTCATGAGCAAAGAAGCAATCTCAATGTTTTTAGCGCCAAAGAGCATCAAAAGAATAGGTTCTGCTAAAAAAGCCAAACCAAATGCTGATGGTATAGATACCAAAAGTACCATCTTGATGGCTTGTTTTCCTCGGTGTTGCACAGCCGCGTATTCCTTCTTAGCCATAAGGGAAGTAATCCCAGGTATGGAGGCTGCAGCAAGTGCCGATGCAACAGATATGGGCAAGGTTAGAATTAACTTGTACTTAGAAGCCAATATCCCGTACTGCCCTGCTACAAAAGCCGGTTCATAGCCCTGAAACAAAAGTCCCCTTTGAAATAAAACCGTATCCACGAGACCTGAAAGATTGTAAGCCGTAGATCCAATCAACATAGGCACTGAAGTCATAACAATAATCTGCCAGTAATCGAACAAACCGTCCTCAACTGTGGAGACACGATCGCTCGCCATACGTTTTCCAAAGTAGGGTCTGGCCATCCTGTAAACAAAGATAAGAAACAATAAGCCAAACAAGGTACCTATACCCGTTCCTAGGGTGCCTCCTGCAGCTCCGAAGGCAACACCTTGACCTAGTAAGGCGTAAGCCATGACAAGGCTGAATATGGCGTTAAAAACCTGTTCAATGATTTGCGAGATCGCTGTTGGGACCATCGTATTCATGCCTTGAAAATAACCTCTAAAGACAGCAAGAATAGAAAAAATCAATAAAGCCGGTGCTAAAGCTCTCATAGCGTGCACACTACCAGGTGAACCTATAAGAGATGCCAGATTCTGAGCTTGAAAATACATAACAGATGAAGTGATTAAACCGACAAAGGCGCCAAGAAGCAAGCCCGCCTTAAAAATCTGGTGGGCTTCCTTATATTTTCTTAATGTAATTTTTTTTGAAATAATCTTGGACAATGCTGCCGGCAAAGCATAAGACGAAATAATCAGCATAAAAGAATAGATCTCAAAAGAACTGCTGTAGTATCCCATACCTTCTTCCCCAAGAATATTGACCAAGGGAATTCTATAAAAAAAACCGATTAGACGTACAATCAAAGAAGCAGAAGCTAGGATACCGCCTTGTACAACCATATGATTGGACGCCTTTTTAGTTGATACCATAACCCACCCCCAACTACCTCATCTTTTTATTTATAAATCAAATTTATAGGGTAGTATTTTTGTCATAGGGATTTCTATAATTCCTTTTTCCTCATCGTCAAAAAGCATAACGGCATCCATCATAAATTCACTCATAACTTGGCGGCATATACCGCAAGGATAGGTGAATTTTTTGCTGTTGCTGACCACTGCCAGTTTCTCAAACTCCTGTTCACCTTCAGATATAGCTTTGAAAATTGCCGTTCTTTCTGCACAATTGGTTGCACCAAAAGAGGCATTCTCGATATTACAGCCTTTATATACTTTACCGCTTTTCGTCAATAATGCCGCACCCACTTGGAACTTCGAGTAGGGTACATATGCATTTTCCATGGCTTCATAAGCCATTTGTATTAATTTTTCATTTGTCATCATAGCCTCTATTCTCTTCTTTATTCAAAAAGTAACTTGTCAGTTCGGTTAGTTGGAAAAACTGAAATCCATGTTTTTCCAGGATACATGATGAGAGGATCACCATTGACATCAAAGTATCTGGTCGGTTCATTATGGCTTTTCTTAGACCAGGTGATTGGAACCATTTCACCTCTTGTTAGATAATAACCATCACCTTCCGTCAATAGATTCATATCCATACGTCCTGCAGAATCACCTTTTATGTTCCAGACACTTGCCAGTTGTATGATAATGTTGTCAAATACCAGTTGCTGACCTGTACCTTCATCAATATGCTCTCCTGTACCGGTTTTCTTATAATTCAAGTACTGAAATCTTTTATAGTTCATGGCATCAGCGTCATAATCAAACCACGCATAATGATAGCTTGAAAAATCCAATATGACTTTTTCCACTTTCTCCGGATCAATCAACTTAATTTCCTCAGAAAAGTCAAATTTATTAACAAAGGCAGGGTCTTTTTCGGTTCGATAACCCTTTTGTTCCCATATTTCCATGATCCTATCTTTTGTCGCATAGGTACTATGAGGACTTTTTCTACTCGGGTCTTTGTAAGCTACGCTTGAAGACATTGCATCTAAATTAGGGGCCCTTAATTTTCTGATGGCATCGTAAGCTTGAGGGCTACCACCTATATGTACAAAAATAGCATCAAAATCAAAAGCAAAGTCCAAATAATAATGTCTGGCACTTCTGACCGGTCCTATTTTATCACCGGTAACATCCTGATAAACAGCATACAGTCTGGTGATGCCACCTTCAACCAATGTCTCATAGATCACATCCGCATCTTCGATACCGATTTGTGGAATGGCATTGTGAATGTTACTAATGACGATCCCCACAGGCCGTCTGTTTATCACATCTTCATCAATATATAAGCCGGTTAAAGGATTCGGTGCTTTACCCGTTAGATCCACGACTTCTTCTACTTCCTCAACTTCTTCCACTACTTCAGGTACTTCTTCTACAACTTCTACAATTTCAGGCTCTTCTACTACTTCTTCTTTCCCACAACCTACAGAAAAGGTCATCAACCCCAATAGAATCCATATACATACTCGTTTTTTCATAGTGACTCCTTTAGTCTTATTTCAGTCTCATTTTTAGTATCATCATGTCGTCATGTTTATTTATAGAATCCTAGCTTTGATAATAGAGTCAAATAATTTTCGGTATAAATATAATTGCACCAATGATCATAGCAACAATAGCTGCAACGAGCGTTGCACCGGCTGCTATGTCTTTAGAATACTTTGCCAGTTCATTGTAGGTCTTACCACAAACCATATCGACCGTATACTCAATCGCTGTATTAAGCAACTCTGCTACTATAACAAATCCGATGGTTAAGACAACAATCAACCATTCTAGAACGCTAATTCTAAAATAGACACCAAAAAGTATCGCAAGCAAACCAAACATTGTATGAAGCTTGACATTTCTCTCTGTTTTGAATGCTTGAATAATACCATTGAAAGCATGAGAAAAACTCGACCTTAGGTTTCTGTTCTTCATCGTTCCATCCCCATATCCTTAAGTATCTCTTTTTGTTTTTGAATCATCATGGTTTCTTCTTCTTCTGTTTCATGGTCATAACCCATCAGATGTAACATACTATGCACCACTAAAAAACTGAGTTCTCGTTCCCTACTATGCCCATAGAGATTGCTTTGCTCGATGACCTTGTCCCATGAAATCACAATGTCGCCAATATAGACTTCATCTGTTTCAGGATTTTTTGGTTCATGTTGTAGCGCTTGGTTGAATTGTTCACCAATTAGAATATTCACCATTGGAAAAGAAAGGACATCCGTCGGCTTATTAATGCCTCTTTGGTCCAGATTAATCTCTTGGATCTCATCACTGGACATAATCGTTACACTAAGCTCTACCGGTTCATGAACACCTTCATAAGCAAGACTACTTTTTATTGCTTTTTCAATAATAGGGTTTAAATCTGACGTTTGATCGCCATATAACCATTCAATATAAACACTCATACACATCACCTATTCGTAGGGTATTTTACCCGCTCATGATACATGCCATTATAAACTTGTATAAATGCTTCTGCAATGAGAGGTAATTCTTTCATTTTCAGCGGACTTGCATCCAATTGTTCTTCCATAAACTTCTGATTTGATATTTCTTTGATGATTTCCCTGATACGGTCTAAATGCCGATCTTCCTCATCAAGAGATGTGACATATGCTTCCACACAATCTGCCAACATAATAATGGCAGACTCTTTGGTACTTGGCTTTGGACCTGGGTATCTGAATGTAGCTTCTTGGTATGCAATACCGTCATCATATTGATTCGCCTTGTGATAAAAATACCCTACAAGAGATGTACCATGATGCTCTCTTATAAGTTCTACAATTCCTTTTGGTAATTTGTGTTCTTTTGCTAACTTAACCCCAAAGGCCACATGTTCTATAATGATTTGAGCACTTGACTCGGCCGCTATTTGATCGTGGGGATTGGGACCGCCATTTTGGTTTTCAATGAAATATTCCGGATCCTTTAACTTGCCCACATCATGATACAAAGCACCAATCTTTGTCATAATAGCATCGCACCCGACTGCCTTTGCCGCTCTTTGTGCCAAATTTGATACCATTTTTGAGTGATGATAAGTACCAGGTGCTTCTACCATCAATCTTTGTAGTAATTTGTGATCCTCGCTCATTAATTCCAGTAGCTTTGTAGGTGTAACAAACTGAAAAATAGCTTCCCAAAGAGGCATGGATCCAACTACTACAATAATACTTAAAAGAATATTGGAAAAAATAAATAATGGCTCCGTTAAATTGAGTTCTAATCCCATCATATAGACTATTAGAATATAAAACACTACACCAAATAGTGAGGTTAAACCAGCTACATAAATAATTTTCTTTCTTTCTTTTGCTTCAATAATCACCAAAGCCGATAAAACACCCACCGGTAAATAAAAGAGATAAAACATCATAGGCAATGGCAGGATCATGCCAATAAGGGCAACACCAAGAATATGGGTTATAATCGCCAATTGTTGATTAATATTGATGGCTATAAGCATAACCCCAACTAGGATGGGCATAAAAAAATATGCGTTTTCACCTATAAAAATGGATGCTGTCCATAAGGAAGATGCTATCAGTACCAAAAATAATTTCTGATTGAAAGGAATTTCTTTGTAAAACAAGAAAATATAATAGCCATATATGGACAATAAACATAAAATGATAAGATTACGTCCGATGATCGAACCGATATCGATTTGATTGTATACCATAAAGAAATTCATTATAACAAGCATCGTAAGGACTGCCAGTATCAACAAAAAACTTCTGATGTTATTTTGAAGTTTCACCTTATCCCTACTTTCCGTAATGTTTTTTTCCATACGTGTTGGACTTATTTTTTTCTTTATGCAATTTCTGGTTCTTCTCATAGACTTCATAGGCATTCACGATTTTTTGAACCAGCGGATGACGTACAACATCTGCTTGTGTTAATTCGATGATACCGATTTCTTCGACATTTTTCAGAATTCGACTGGCCACTTCCAAACCGGAAACTTTATTTTCAGGTAAATCTTTCTGAGTGATGTCACCAGTAATAATGGCTTTAGAACCGTAACCAATTCTAGTGAGAAACATCTTCATCTGTTCCGGCGTGGTGTTTTGGGCTTCATCCAGTATGATAAAAGCATTATCTAAAGTTCTACCTCGCATATACGCTAGAGGTGCTACTTCTATCAGGCCTTTTTCCATATTGGCTTGATAGGCATCCGCGCCCATAATCTCATGAAGCGCATCGTATAAAGGTCTAAGGTATGGATCCACCTTGCTTTGTAGATCACCCGGTAAAAAGCCTAATTTTTCACCGGCCTCAATCGCCGGTCTGGTCATGATGATTCTATTAACCTCTTTTTTCTTAAAAGCGGTTATAGCATGTGCCATAGCAAGATAGGTCTTTCCTGTACCTGCAGGTCCAATTCCAAAAACAATCATTTTATTCTTAATAGCTTCAATATAAGCACTCTGTCCTGCTGTTTTGGCTCGAATATATTTACCCCGCATGGTCATACAGACAAAATCATCTTTGATCTGATTCAGTACATCTTCCTTTTCTTTATGAATCATATCGAGTGCATAATTAACAATTTGTTCATTAATCTCAACACCTTTAAGGCTACTTTTCATAAGCTGCTTAAGTACCTTTCTGGCTTTGATGGCATCGGCTTCTTCACCGGTAATTCTTATATCATTATCACGATTAACGATACTGACTTTTAATGCTTTTTCTATATGCTTAATGTTAACATCAAAGTCACCAAATACTAAAGTTATTAAATCGTGAGGCATATTAACAAGTACTTCGTTTTTTTCCATCGACAACCTCCCATTGTACCCATTAAAGTTGGGCGCCTATCTATTTTAACATAATTATGTTTTGGATGACCAGTCTTTTGATGTTTTTTATATGTCTTTCCTAGAGAATCAAGAAAAGAAGCTTCGCTTCGTTATGAGCTCTTCTCATATTTCTGAACGATTCGAAAGGAAAGGACCTTAACGCATTCACCTATGTTTTAAAGCTGAATGCTAAAGTATGTCTTTCCTAGAGAATCAAGGAAAGAAGCTTCGCTTCGTTATGAGCTCTTCTCATATTTCTGAACGATTCGAAAGGAAAGGACCTTAACGCATTCAGCTATGTTTTAAAGCTGAATGCTAAAGTATGTCTTTCCTTTCGAATTAAAAAAGTGCCATGGATATCCACGGCACTGCTTTAGTTTAATTATTCTATTGACTTAAACGCTTCTTGACCAATTGACTCACCAGTTTGGTATCTGCTTTACCGGATAACTCATCCGAAAGAACACCCATAACTTTTCCCATATCTTTCATAGATGTGGCACCTAGTTCCTCAATTGTCTTCGATACAATCTCATAGACTTCATCATCAGATAATTGCTTAGGTAAATAAGTCATGAGAATATCAATCTCTGACTTCAATTCGTCGATGAGGTCTAAACGACCACTCTTTTCAAACTCAGGTAAGGCGCTTGTGCGCTTTTTAACCAGGTTTGCAATGATTTTTACATAATCTTCTTCCGAAACATCGATCTTTTGATCTTTTTCCATCTGAAGAGCTGATGTACGTATGGATTGAATCGTATTCTTGCGTAGAGTCTCTTTTTTCTTCATTGCTTCTTTAAAATCAAGAAACAATTGATCTTTTAAACTCATTCAACCATCCTATTCAAATAAATTAGAATTTACGTTTTCTAGCTGCTTCTGATTTCTTCTTACGTTTAACACTAGGTTTTTCGTAATGTTCTCTTTTTCTGATTTCTTGCATGATACCTGCTTTGGCGCAGTTTCTCTTAAATCTTCTAAGAGCACTATCAAGAGTTTCGTTGTCTCTAATCGTTACATTAGACATAGCAATTTCAACCTCCCTCCAGTTGCGTATTGTGCTTGTCCTACAACTAAAGGTAATAATTTAGCACTATAGATGATTATACCACAATAATAATATTCGTCAACCTAATTTACAAAAATATTGGGTTTTGTCTACTTTACTTGGAACCTGTAGAATAATCCGTCAAAAGTCGGCTCATCTTCCATATAATGCTTCATATGATCCATCATTATGGTGTTGGCATATGCAATCCTCTGTTGATCTGTTCCGGCCAATGCCAAGTCCTTTGGTATATCAAATGTTGGTATAACTGAGATTGCCTTCTGCGACCAATGGGTATAGGTAGGTGTATAGGCAACTTCTACGATTTCCGGACGTTGATCGTCCACTTGTCCCACCACCACTTCAAAAATCAAGCCAATATCCTTATGAGGGCCCTTACCATCCACATTTCTTTGTGAAGAAATAAAGTTGCCCAATGAATAAATCACAACCCCGACTCTTGTACTGCCGTCTTCTTCTACGATTTCCTTCAAGGCCATCGGTTGTAACACATGAGGATGACCCCCTAATATAATGTCCGCACCGGCTTCAAAAAGCTGATTCACTATAGGCTTTTGATAATTCTCATCCGGTAATGCTTTATACTCATTCCCATAATGAAGCATCACCACCACAAGACCATTGGTGGTTTTTTTGGCTAATGAAACTTTTTCAAGCATTTCATTGACATAGGTTTCATCGTACATATCCAGATGATTCACCATATAATCTTCATCTTCTTTGAGTGTAAAACCGTTCATACCATAGGTATAGCTGATCATCGCAAATTCAATCCCATCTATATCAATGATCTTGATGCTACCTTCATCTTCCTTCGAAGCATAGGTACCTATATGTTCTATTTGATTTTGATCTAGTACTTCCAAGGTTCTAAGTAATCCTTTTACTCCCGTATCAAGAGAATGATTATTGGCTGTTGACACCAAATCAAAACCGGCATCTTTTATATTCTGTGCTAAAACATCAGGCGTGTTAAAAGTGGGATAGCCACTATAACCTCTAAAAGCAGTTTTTTCATTCTTAACTTTTTGTGTACCTACACCACCAAAAGTTGTCTCAAGATTACCTACTGCAAAATCCCCAGCTTGAATAATAGGTGATACATACTTAAAGGCGTCAGAAAAGTCATAAGAGGCACCATCATAACCACGTCTCAATTGATAGACATGCATCATAATGTCTCCAACGGATAAAAGTGATACTCTTTTAGTTTCACTAATTGCTTCTTCTTGAATTATTTCTTCTTGAATTACTTCTTGATTCGCATTAACAGGAACTTCTTCGGAATTGATAATTTCCTGATTAATCGGTTTTTTTGGCTCGACCACTTTTCGATTGCCTATAATACAACCCGAAAGAATAACCAGTACCATAAGCCATAAAGTCAAAACTCTAATAAGTCTCATGTCATCTCCTCAAAATATGTTTTTATTCATACTTTTATTTTTTATGAAAAAGCATCTTTTGTCAAGTCATTAAACTTATTTATGTAGCAAACTTTTTTGAACATGTTTTCCAAGTTGTACAACCACAAGTGGTACTAGGGATAAAATCCCAATACTTGTTAACTGAGATATTGATAATGGACTGATTTCAAAGATGCCCTGTAATGGTTTTAGTAAAAGGACAGATCCAAGTAACACGATACCCAAAATCAACGCCAAATAGGTAAAAGGATTCATAAAGAGGGTTTTAAAAGTCAAAGGTTCATCCATACGACAATTAATACCATGAACCAATCTGGATAAACTGAGCGTAGCAAAAGCCATGGTCATCGCCACCCCGTGACCACCTTGATTCAATCCTAAATAGTAAGCCGTCATGGTTACTGTTGCAATCACAATACCTTCTAAGAGCACTTCAATTCCAAAAGCCCTGTCTAGTATTGGCTTACTGGCATCTCTTGGTTTTCGCTTCATTAACTGTCCATGTGCCGGTTCAACACCGATGGCGATGGCAGGTAGACTATCTGTCAAAAGGTTAATAAACAACAAATGAACAGGTGCAAAAGGTGCTTGTAAGCCTACTACTGAAGCGTATAATACAGCAAGTATACCGGCTGTATTACCGGACAGCAAGAATTTTACCGCATTTTTAATATTGTCATAGATACTTCTACCATTATTGATGGCCTTAACGATTGTCGAAAAATTGTCATCGGTCAGTACCATACTGGCAGCATCCTTAGCCACTTCTGTTCCCGTAATACCCATAGCAATTCCAATATCGGCTTGTTTAAGTGCTGGAGCATCATTGACACCATCGCCTGTCATGGCTACTATATGCCCAAGAGACTGCCAAGCACTTACAATACGAATCTTATGTTCCGGTGATACTCTGGCATATACCGAAACACTAGGGACCAACTGAATCAGCTCTGCTTCAGTTAGATCTTCAATCTCAGCTCCTTCGTAAGCCATATCCCCATCTCTTAAGATACCAATCTGTCTCGCAATTGCAGATGCCGTTATCTTATGGTCACCTGTAATCATAATTGGCTTTATACCTGCTTTAATACAGTCTTCTACAGCTGCTGCTGACTCTTCTCTTGGTGGGTCCATCATGGCCACAAGACCAAATAAAATCATTTCATCTTCATGTTCCAAGGTTAACGTCGACTCATCGACTTTACGCCATGCAAAAGCCAACACTCTAAGTCCTTGATCCGACAGACTATGGTTGATTTTTTCATAAGCTATAATATCTGCTTCCTCAATAGGTCGAACCCCGTCTTTGGTTTCAATGAACTTGGATCGCTTCAGTAATACATCAATGGCACCTTTTGTAAAGACAATGGCTTCACCATCGATATGTTGTAATGTTGTCATCAACTTTCTATCACTGTCAAAGGGTAGTTCAGACAATCTAGGTATGGATTCCCTTACCACAAGCTCATCCAAATGTAGGTTTTCCCCCAGATCAACAAGAGCAATTTCTGTTGGATCTCCGATTCTCTTATCTTCTGTTGTAACGGCATCACTGCATAGTAAACCAGCCATGACCAACTTATAATGTAATTTGTCTTCTTTATCAATAGCTGCCACATCTACCAGTTCGCCGTCTGTATAGATATGTTGAACTTTCATTTTGTTTTGTGTTAATGTACCTGTTTTATCCGAACAGATGATTGAAACACTACCAAGACTTTCTACAGAATGCAGTTTTCTAATAATGGCATTTTGATCTGCAAGTTTTCTGGTTCCAAGAGCCAATACAATGGTTACGATTGAACTTAAGGCTTCCGGAATAGCGGCAACCGCTAAAGAGATAGCAAACATCATAGAATCCATAACCCCGGTGCCTCGGTACATACTTAGGCCAAAAACTAACGCTGAGATCATAATAATAAACAGGGCCAGTTTCTTGCCAAACTGATCCAGATTACGTTGCAGTGGCGTCGACTTTTCCTTAGCACTTTTTAACAGTGTTGCAATACGTCCAATCTCTGACTGGGTACCAACAGCGGTAATAACCGCTTTACCCCGTCCATAAGTCACATAACTACTGGAAAACAGCATGTTAACCTGATCGCCCAAAGCTACATGCTCTTTGTGAATGGGCTCTATCATTTTGTCGACACTAACAGACTCACCGGTGAGTGCACTTTCATTCAGTTGTAAGCTAGAGCTTTCAATAAGGCGTCCATCTGCTGCAATAAAGTCCCCGGCATCAACAATTAGAATGTCCCCAACAACCACCTCGGCTGATGGGATTTCCATGATTTGTCCTTCACGCATAACTTTAGCACTTGGAGATGACAAAGCTTTAAGACTTTTTAGAGATTGTTCTGCTTTAACATGTTGTACTGTACCAAGGATGGCATTGAGTATCAGCACCGCTATGATGACCAATGTACTTTCAAGCTTACCCATAACAGCCGAAACAATAGCCGCAACCAATAAGATCCATACTAAGAAATCTTTGAATTGGGATAGAAAGACCACCATTGGATGAACCGACTTAACCTCTTCTAATTTGTTTTCACCATGTTTTTCAATACTTTCTCTGACTTGTTCTTTTGTTAGACCAACATCTTGTACTTTAAAATAAACTTTTGTTTCTTCCGGTGACATCTGATAAAAATTCTTCATAAAATATTCTCCTTAGTTTGGCATATCGAAGATTTAGAAAAGCCCATAGAAAAAGACTCAAAAAAACCTTTCGGTCTTCATTGAGTCTCACAAAATACAAGTCGTATCTTTATCACCGAGCTTTCGCTGTATTGACGATGATAAATCCCATATAGGCAGTTACTCCCTCATAGATGAATTAAATGAATGATAGCAAATCAAATCGTATTTGTCAAGTTGATAAAGAAGGGTTTTCATGGAACCCATCTTTATCTTTATCTTTATCTTTATCTTTATCTTTATCTCCAACTACCAACACCGACCATGAAGTTCCTGGAACTGGATATATGAATTAAGCAAGACAGCAGGAGCTGTCCGCCGACTTTTGGTGCAGGACGCACCAACTGGAGGCCGTAGTCATATATCCAGTGGAAGGGTTTTCATGGGACCCACAACAACTCTTATTTCATCTGCGACAAAAGTATTTCTTCTGCTTTTAACAAAGCATCTTCTATCTTACTTGGATCTTTGCCTCCTGCTTGTGCCATATTAGGGCGTCCGCCACCGCCACCGCCTACAACAGCCGCAGCACCTTTAATCATATTACCGGCATGAGCACCATGCTTTATAGCGCCTTCTGATGCCATAACCAGTAAGCTTACCTTGCCGTCATTAGATGTTGCAAGAACCACAACCCCATTATCCAGCTTATTTATAAAGTTGTCGCCCATGTCTCTTAGACGATCCACATCCACGCCATCAACCTGAGCACCTAAAAACTGTATTTCTCCAATTTGTTGCTTTGTATTAATAAGATCATCTACTGCTCCACTGGCTAATTTGGATTTTAACTGGTCCAAAGCCTGTTGTAATTGCTTGTTCTCATCCAGAAGATTTTCAACTTTACTTAACACATTCGCAGGATCTACTTTGATTTTTTCTGCTATCGCTTTTACAGTCGCTTCTTTATCCTTATAGTAACGAATCGCGTTTTCTCCCGTTAAAGCTTCTATCCTCCTGACACCTGCAGCCACACCATTTTCAGAAATGATTTTGAAGGTGCCGATTTCTATGGTGTTATGAAGATGTGTGCCGCCACATAATTCAACAGTGTAATCCCCCATAGATACAACCCTCACCACATCGCCGTACTTTTCTCCAAAAAGTGCCATGGCACCTTTTTTCTTTGCTTCATCTATAGGCAGTTCTTCTATGTTCACTTTTAATTCTTTAATCACCATCTCATTGACTTCATCTTCAACCGCTTTGATTTCCTCTGCTGTCATCCCGGTGAAATGGGTAAAGTCAAATCTTAAGCGCTCACTATTAACAGCTGAACCAGCTTGTTCAATATGATCACCAAGAACATGCTTTAAAGCCTTCTGTAATAAATGTGTAGCACTATGGTTCTTCATAGTTGCATGTCTGTATGGGGCATCGACCTTAAGTAAAGCTTCATCGCCTACTGTCACTTCACCTTCAACCACATGACCGATATGGGCAATCTTCTCACCCATGAGTTTTTTAACGTCTTTAATCGCCACAACACCTTTTTCAAAAACTATGGTGCCTCGATCCGCTTGTTGACCACCACTGGTTGGGTAAAAAGGTGTCTCGTCTACAAATATTGATACTTCTTCTCCCTTGACTGCTTTTTGAACAACTTGATCTGTAGTCAGCGCCCGTACAGTCGACTTACCTTCAAGATGCTCATAACCGATAAAGGTAGAACTAAGCTCCACTGGTAATTGATCATACACAGTTTCTTTTGCACCCATATAGTTGGATTCCTCACGTGCCGATCTTGCTCTATGTCGTTGCTCATCCATAGCTGCTTTGAACTTGTTTTCATCTACATTCAGGCCGACTTCACTTAAGATCTCTAAAGTCAGATCTAGTGGAAAACCGTAAGTGTCATATAATGTAAATGCTTTTTCAGCATCCAGTTCTGTAAGTCCGGCTTCTTTAACTTCTTCGATATAACCGTTTAAGATGCTAAGACCGTGATCTATGGTTTCTGCAAAACGTTCTTCTTCAATGGATATCACTTTGTAGATATAAGCTTCTTTGTCCGATAATTCAGGATAAGCTTCTTTGGAGGTTTCAATAACAACTTCAACCAATTTCGCTAAAAAAGCCCCTTCAATACCAAGTAACTTACCATGTCGCGCCGCTCTTCTAAGGAGTCTTCTTAGGACATAACCACGACCTTCATTAGAAGGCAGTATACCATCTGAAGTCATAAAAGTTACTGAGCGAATATGGTCCGTAATCAAACGAATGGATATGTCTGTTTTAGGGTCTTTTTTGTAAGTCACTTTGGCAATCTTACAGACTTCATCACGTAAGGCACGGATGGTATCCACATCAAAAATGGATTCTACCCCTTGCATCATAACCGCCAAACGCTCAAGCCCCATACCTGTGTCAATGTTTGGAAAGTCTAGTGGTATATATTCACCCTCAGGTGTTGCCTCAAACTGAGTAAAGACCAGATTCCAGATCTCGACATAACGATCACACTCACAGCCAACCGCGCAATTTGGATCATCACAACCGTACTGCTCACCACGATCAATATAGATCTCAGAACAGGGTCCACAAGGACCGGCACCGTGCTCCCAGAAATTATCCTTCTTACCCATACGCACAATATGATTCATAGGCACTTTTTCTTGTTCATGCCAGATTTTTTCTGCTTCATCATCTTCTTCATAGACAGAAACATATAAGAGTTCCTTAGGTACTTCAAGTACTTGTGTAAAGAATTCCCACGCCCATGCTATGGCTTCTTCCTTAAAGTAATCACCAAAAGAGAAATTACCTAACATCTCAAAAAATGTACCATGTCTAGCGGTCTTACCTACGTTTTCAATATCGCCTGTACGTATACATTTTTGACACGTGGTCATCCTTTTACTTGGCGGTGTTTCTTGTCCGGTGAAATATGGCTTTAAAGGCGCCATGCCTGAATTAATCAACAGTAAGCTTTTATCGTTATGCGGCACCAAGGAAAAACTGTTCGCCCTTAAATGGTCCTTACTCTCAAAGAAGTCCAAATACATTTTTCTAAGTTCATTCAATCCGTAACTTTTCACAATAGTTCCTCCTAATTATATTTACACTTTAACCAATGATGCCTTTGAGTATTATATTCATATACTTTTTTCTCAATCACTCGTTAAAATTATAAAGACATAACCCTTCTTTGTCAAGATATCCTATGTTTTAAGCCTCGCTTTACGGCACCATAGCTTTGAATGATGAGGGTTGGTACAAATGAGCCTAACAAGATAATCCACCATTTATAGGCATCCAATGGTTTTGTGTACATAACTTCATTAAAGAAAGGTAGATATATAACGAGTAACATGAGTAAGGATGCTATAACCAAAGAAACGATTAGAAATGGGTTCTTTAGGATGCTTTTGTCCACGCCAAAAGTATCTTTCTTTCTCACATTAAGTACATGGAAGAGTTGACTGAAGGCCATAGTAGCAAAGGCGATGGTTCTTGCTGTGTCAAGATCATATCCTTGTGAAAGACTATATGCAAA
Source organism: Petrocella atlantisensis (assembly GCF_900538275.1). Lineage (GTDB taxonomy): Bacteria > Bacillota > Clostridia > Lachnospirales > Vallitaleaceae > Petrocella > Petrocella atlantisensis. The sequence continues at coordinate 247,512 of NZ_LR130778.1, forward strand.
AACAGTCAATGAACCCACACCTAATAAGATACCACTCGCAGAAATTTTTATTAGAAAATCCTTATTAACAATCGCCTGTTTAGGATCTCTTGGCATCCGCTTCATAATATCACCTTCACCTGTTTCCCAGGCAAATGACATCGCCGGAAGAACGTCAACAACCAGATTCAACCATAGGATTTGAAGTGCAAGGATTGGAATAGGGAGCTTAAACAAGATGCTTAGAAATATGGCTAAAATCTCTACAAGATTACAGGAAAATAGAAAGTAGATGAATTTCTCCATATTATCAAAAATGACACGTCCTTCTTTAACCGCATCCACAATTGTAGAGAAACGGTCATCGGTCAAAATCATATCCGATGCTTCTTTTGCTACTTCAGTTCCTCTTATGCCCATGGCGATACCAATATCTGCACCATTAAGAGCCGGTGCATCATTAACACCGTCTCCCGTCATGGCTGTAACTTCATCATCCAGATTTAGCGCTCTTACAATTTGCAATTTGTTTTCAGGAGAAACCCTTGCAAACACAGATGTAGTTTTAATTTCTTCGGCTAATGCTTCATCTGACATGAGGTCCATTTCTTTACCGGTTATAACCTTATCAATGTTTTTCATACCGATTTTTTGTGCAATGATACTGGCTGTACCCGGGTGATCGCCAGTAATCATAATCACTCGAATACCGGCTTCTTGAGCCACCTGAATGGCTTCTTTAACATCTTCTCTTGGAGGATCTATAATCCCTACAAAACCGAGAATCTCTATACCTTGTTTCAATGCTTTGATCATAGACGCTTCATCTATGTCGCCCTGATAGTTTTTAATCTGTGCTATGGCAAGAACCCGCATACCCTCATGGGTCATGTCCTCATTTACCTTGTTCCACTGATTGAGATCTTTTTCTTCTGCCTTAGCCATCTTCATGAGGACTTCAGGTGCACCTTTTATAAAAAGACGTTTTTCATCATCTTTCATATCATAAGCTGTAACCATATATTTATCTTTGGAGTTAAAAGGCACTTCTCCTACACGATTATAACCCTTGTTCTCAAGTTCCTCTTTTGTTAAAGAAGCCTTTTCTCCAAGAACAACAATTCCGCCTTCTGTAGGATCACCAATGATTTTGTAGTCATTTTCTTCCTTAACTAAGGATGCGTTACTACATAAAACACCAGCAACGATAAGTTCTTCAAGGGCTTGATCATAATCCACAATCGCACCATCAGGATCATAGCCGTCACCTTCAACTTCAAATGTACGATTTAAAGATGTATGGTATATATGTTTAACTGTCATTTGATTTTCTGTTAGGGTACCTGTCTTGTCTGTACATATAACCGTAGTAGAACCTAAAGTCTCTACAGCAGGTAAGCTCTTTACCAAGGCATTGTGAGATGCCATGGTTTTCATACCAATGGCCAAGGTTATGGTAGAAACTGCAGGTAGTGCTTCAGGTACTGCAGCAATAGCTAGGATGATACCTATTTTTATCATAGCGTATAGATCTTCACCATAGGAGATGCCAAGAAGTGTCACCGCGAATGCCACAACCGCTGAGAAAAGTATTAATGTTTTACCTAAACGGTTCAGCTGCTCTTCAAGAGGTGTTACGGTTTCTTCATCTGTTCGAATCATATCGCTGATTTTTCCGATTTCTGTATCCATGCCGGTTGCTGTAACAACGGCATAAGTATTACCTCTGGTTGCTGCTGTTCCGGTAAATACCATATTCTTTCGATCTCCAATGGACGTATCTTCTTCGCCTACAAAGTCTGAAGTCTTATCCATCGACTCGGATTCTCCGGTCAATGCGGATTCAATAACAGCGAAATTCTTATCTTCAATAATTCGACTATCCGCTGTAATGAGATCCCCTTCTTCAATATATAGGACATCTCCGAGTACCAAATGTTGAGACTCTATTTCTGTAATCTTACCGTTACGTCTGACTTTTGCAACTGTTTTAGTCATTTTTTGCAAAGATTCAACGGATTTTTGAGCTTTGTATTCTGATATAAATCCAGACAAAACAGCAATCAAGATGGCAACAATAACCGCGAACCCTTCAACAGGCTCATCCATGGCAAATGAAACACCGGAAGCCAAGATTAACAGATAAACGATAATGTTATTCGCATTGTGTAAAAATATCTTTAAGGCCGATACCTTTTCTTTGGCCTCAAGAACATTTTCGCCGTATTCTGCCCGTCTTTTTGATACTTCATCATCACTTAGGCCTGAATCTATAATAACTCCTAGTTTTTTTAGTATGTCGTCTTTCGTTAGTGTGTAAGGTTTTTCTATCTTCATACTCATACATATTACCTCCCTCAAACAAACAAAGAGGCTACGCCTCGCTTTGCTTGCAAATTGTTTATGTTAGCTAAGTCCTATCCTTTGCTAACTGCTCTATCTTTATAATATTTTGATTGACCATATTTTGCAATGCGCACATAACCCCATACTTGCCATGATACCACGTAAGGCCCCCTTGAAAATATGCTGTATAAGGGGGTTTAATAGGTGCATCCGCACTTAATTCAATACTAGAACCTTGTATGAATGAGCCTGCCGCCATAATTACCGGTGCGTCATAACCAGGCATATCCCAAGGAATCGGTACCACATGACTGTCTACAGGGGCTGCCATCTGTATGCCTTGACAAAAGGCGATCACCGCCTCAGGCGTTTTCATGGAGATAGCTTGAATAATATCATAGCGCTCTGTCTGACTGGACGGAATGACTTCATAAGCTAGACTTTCAAAAACAGCAGCAGCAAACAAAGCACTTTTATGAGCGGCTGCAACAACTGTAGGTGCAAGAAAAAGACCTTGAAAAAGGCTTTGATTAATACCTAAAGTCGCGCCCACTTCTTTGCCCAGGCCAGGCGCTGTCAAGCGATAGGAAGCCATATCAACACATGCTTTTGTACCCACAATATAGCCACCTGTTGGTGCTAACCCGCCACCCGGATTTTTAATCAATGAGCCTACCACCATATCTGCACCGTACTCAGACGGCTCTGTAGCCGTTACAAATTCACCATAACAATTGTCTACCATACAAATGACGTCCGGTTTAATGTTCTTGACAAAACGAATGATTTCACCTATGGTTTCAGGGGATAAGGTCGGACGAATGTCATAACCTTTAGATCTTTGTATAGCAATCAACTTCGTCTTTTCATGAATAGCCGCTTTGATACCTAGGTAATCAATGTTCATATTATCGATAAAATCCACTTGCCTATAGGTAATGCCATATTCAGCAAGTGAACCCGGTGTTTTTCTTATACCTATAACCTCTTCTAAGGTGTCATAGGGTTTTCCAATAGGTGATAATATTTCATCGCCCGGTCTTAGATGACTTGCCAAAGCAACGTGAAGCGCATGGGTACCTGAAATTATTTGTGGACGAACTAAAGCAGCTTCCGCATTAAATACGGAAGCATACACATTTTCCAAGGTATCTCTACCTAGATCATTATAGCCATAGCCAGTGGTCGCAGCAAAATGCGTATCACTAACTTTATTGTCTTGCATCGCCTTTAAGACTTTCAGTTGATTGATCTCGGCTATTTGATCTATTTGATTAAACCTATCAAGTAGCGCGACTTCAATCTTTTTAACATGCGAAATCACATCATCACAGATACCAAGACGTTTATAGATCTTGTCTGTCATAAGGACTTCCTCTCTAGCGTTCTTCAGTCATTAATTGTACTTCTTTAGCAGGTATTATGGTTGAAATGGCATGCTTGTATATCATTTGTTGTTTTGTTTCTGCTTCAAGGATGACGATGAAGTTGTCAAAACCTCTAACGATGCCTTTTAGCTGAAAACCATTGGTCAAATAAACCACAACCGTAATTTTATCTTTTCTAACCTGATTTAAAAATACATCTTGTAAATTGATTGGTTTGCTCATATTCTTGCCCCCTTATGATATATTTTCAATATATCTCTTATCAAACAATGATTTGATTTTATTGAATACTTTTGTTAAGGCGTCACATAGCTTGACCCCTTAACCACATCTTCATTGTATTACAAAAACTTCTGTACTTCAATATCTTTTATAATATATTTTACAACTTGTATCATATTATGATGATAGTCGTCTAAGTTCACCCAATTGACATTCTTTTCTCTCTTAAACCAGGTTAATTGACGCTTGGCAAAATGCCTTGTGCCCTTTTTCAGGAGATCGACCGCATAATCAAGGTCATATTCACCTTCCAAATAGCCGATGATTTCTTTGTAGCCAAGACCTTGCATAGCAACAAGTGACTTATCATAACCTAGCTCTAGAAGTTTCTTTACTTCATGTACCAAACCTTCTTCCATCATCAGATCCACTCGATCATTGATGCGCGCATACAGTAGATCCCGGTCCATATTCAATACATAGAAGCCTAGATTATATGGGGATTGTTTTTCTTTTTCTCTCGCGTTATGGATTGATATGGGTTCTTGAGTCATATGGTAATACTCCAATGCTCGAATCACCCTTTTAGTATTGTTCATATGAATGCTCTTTGCCGATTCCGGATCCACGGCTTCTAACATTGAAAACAATAAAGCTTTGTCACCCCGACTGGCCATTTCTTCTAGACTGTCCCTATAGCTATGGTCCGGTTCATGGTCCATAAAAGATATATCGTATATAATAGATTGAATATAAAAACCTGTTCCTCCGGCTAGAATCGGTGCTTTTCCTCTTGCATATATATCTGCCATTGCTTCTTTTACCATTTTCTGAAACCATGCAATACTACATGCTTGATCCGGATTCAGAACATCTATAAGATGATGTCTAATACCATCCATTTCTTCAGGTGTGACTTTTGCTGTACCTATATCCATGCCTTTATATACCTGCATAGAGTCAGCAGATATGATCTCGCCTTGAATTTCTTTGGCCAGTCGAACCGCTAATTTACTTTTTCCTGTTGCAGTTGGTCCTGCAATGACAATCAATGGTTTCATCCTTGTATCCTCTTGAACTTCTTTTCAAGTTCATACTTCGTCATGGCAATAATGGTCGGTCTACCGTGGGGACAATGAAATGGGTTTTCAAGTGTTAGCAGATCATCGATTAACTGAATATACTCACCCTTTGAAAGTCGGTCGTTACCTTTAACAGCAGCTTTACAAGCCATTGAAGCAATATCATCCAAAAGGATGTCATATTTATCTTCAATAAAGCTATCTGCTAACCCATCCAAAATCAGCAGGAATTGATTGGCATCAAGGGTTTTACCAAAAACAAAAGGCACGGACCGAATGATGAGAGCCTCCTCACCAAAGGGTTCCACTTCAAATCCCAAATCTATAAAAAGTCGCTCATGTATTTCATATCTACTCATTTCTTGAAGAGATAGATTCACCACAACCGGTTCTAGTAACCTTTGGGCAAACTCAACTTTGTCCCTTAATTTTTTGACCATGCGCTCATACAACACTTTCTCATGAGCAGCATGCTGATCAACCATGTAATATTCGTTCTCAAGCTCAACAATCCAGTAAGTATCAAAAAGTTGTCCCACTACTTTATGAGATCTAATGGCAGAAGAACCTCTAAATGCTTCTACTGACATAGCCACTTGGTCACCTTTATAGGTTCTTTTTGGTGTATCGATTGGTGTTTCGATGGGTGTTTCAAGTGGCTCATCTACCGGCTTTTTCTCAAGCTTTTCTATATAATTTTCCTCTTGTTTTTCTTCAGAAAATGTTTCGATTTTCAAATCTATAGGTGGCGCATCATGAATAAAAAGAGGCATAACCCTATTGTTTTGTTCTATGACCTTTCTTTTCTCCTCAAAAGGTTCCGGTATCGGTTCATAGACCATGGGTGTTTCTTTCTTATCTTTTTCAAGACTAACTTGAGGAATTAAAGCTTCCCGATTAAGTGCTGATTCAATGCCTTTATATACCAACTGAAAAACCTTAGCTTCTTCCATGAAGCGCACTTCCATTTTGGTAGGATGTACATTTACATCCACATCCTTCCCATCGACATGTAGATGAAACGTAACAAAGGGATATTGATGCAGCATTAATTTAGACTTATAACCGTCTTCAATAGCTTTTTCTATAACTTTACTTTTAATATAGCGGCCGTTTAAAAAGTAGTTTTCATAGGTTCTGTTTCCGCGATTCAGATGGGGCTTTCCAATAAAGCCTTCTATACGCATCCCCTCAAAGCTCCAGTTGATTTCGATTAAGTTTTTTGCCACTTCCATACCATAGACGCTAAAAATACAGTCCTTTAGTTTGTTTTTCCCTGTGGTTTGAAGCTTAATCTTACCATCATTTATAAACTTAAAACTTACTTCTGGATGGCCAAGTGCCATCTTATGAATCAGATCAGATATATACCCAAGCTCTGTACCTGCGGTTTTCATGAACTTTCTTCTGGCAGGGGTATTATAAAATAAGTCTTTCACAATGAAGGTGGTCCCTATTGGACATCCTACTTCTTCTAGAACTTTTTCAACCCCACCTTCGATGACATAGCGTATGCCAACAGGTTCAGCTTCTTGTTTGGTAATCAGTTCAACCCTTCCTACTGAAGCAATACTGGCCAAAGCTTCACCACGAAAGCCCAAAGACATTATGCTGGTAAGATCTTCCTCATTCTTGATTTTACTCGTACTATGTCTAAGAAAAGCCGCCTTGACATCTTCTTTATGAATACCGAAACCGTTATCTGTAATACGTATAAACTTAAGACCACCTTCTTTTACTTCAATGGTGATGGCATCCGCTTTTGCATCAATTGCATTCTCGACTAATTCTTTGATAACAGAAGCCGGTCGTTCAACGACTTCGCCTGCTGCAATTTTATTAATTGTGTTTTGATCCAGCAATAAAATGCTCAAGTGACTCACCTATCCTTACCCGTTTAGACGTTTTTTGATTTGTGCTAATTTATTCAATGCTTCAAGAGGCGTTAGAGCGTTAACATCAAAGCCTTTTAATTCTTCAACCACATCTTCAGAGATGTTTCCAAAAAGACTCAGTTGTGTGTCTTCTGCTTTCTCGGGTTTTTCCATGACCTTGATGCTTTCTGCGTGTTTGGTAATATCCGCTTGATCCAATTCTTCCAAAATCATTTTGGCACGTTTTATAACAAAGTCAGGAACGCCGGCCAGTTTAGCCACTTGTATACCATAACTATTATTGGCACCACCGGGTATGATTTTTCTAAGGAAGATAATATCATCCCCTTGTTCTTTGACGGAAATACAATAGTTCTGCACCCCTTCAATCTTACCTTCAAGTTCTGTCAATTCATGATAATGGGTGGCAAATAAGGTTTTTGCGCCCATGGTATGGATGTTGACTATGTACTCCACCACAGCCCATGCAATGCTCAGACCATCGAAGGTAGAGGTACCACGACCGATTTCATCCAATATTATTAATGATTTTTTCGTACCATTTCTTAAGATGTTGGCCACTTCCGTCATTTCTACCATGAAAGTACTTTGACCGGAGGACAGATCATCTGATGCACCAACCCTGGTAAAAATACGGTCGCATACAGATATATTTGCTGATTTGGCCGGTACAAAACTACCCACTTGAGCCAATAATGTAATCAAGGCTACTTGACGCATATACGTGGATTTTCCGGCCATATTAGGGCCGGTGATGATGGAAAACCGATGTTCATGTTGGTCTAAATAGGTGTTGTTGCTTATGAATTGATCATGAGGCATCATCTTTTCAACTACTGGGTGTCGGCCCTCTATAATATCAATTGTACCGTCATTGTGAACCTGTGGTCTTACAAAATTCTCCTTAAGGGCTGTATCTGCCAGACTTTGCATCACATCCAACTTAGCAATTTGATCGGCGGATGCCTTGATTCTTCCGACAGCCGCTTTTAGGGTATCTCGTATCTGAACAAACAACTCATATTCTAATGCCTCAAGCTTTTCCTGAGCACCCAGTATGGTGTTTTCCATTTCTTTTAGTTCCGGTGTAATATAACGTTCACCGTTTGACATGGTTTGTTTTCTTGTATAATCCTCGGGCACCAAGTTCAAATAGGAGTTGGTCACTTCTATGTAATAGCCAAATACCTTATTGTACTTGACTTTTAGATTCTTAATGCCTGTACGTTCTCTTTCCTTAGACTCCAGCCGAGCAAGCCATTCTTTACCATCTGTTGTTGCAGATCTTAGAAGGTCCACTTCTTCGTTGAAGCCCTTTTTAATAAGTCTACCTTCTGTAATCGCAATTGGTGGTTCTTCCATTAAGGCCTGGTCAATCAAATCATACAGATCCCTTAAGTCATCCAGATCTTCTCTGATAGCACTAAAGTAGTCTGCTTCCAGATTCTCAAGTAAGATTTTAATGGGTCCAATCATATCTATGGATTGCTTAAAGGCTTGTAGGTCCCTACCATTAGCCGTTTGACAGCTGATTCTACTCATCAGTCTCTCAATGTCGTATATGGGTGTTAAGTATTCTTTTAGCTCCATCAAATACATAGGTTCATCAAATAAATTGGAAACACCGTCAAGCCGCTGATTAATCTCATCTACATGAATCAATGGCTGCTCAATATACTGTCTAAGCAGTCTAGCACCCATGGCAGTTTTTGTTTTATCTACGACCCATAACAAAGAACCTCGACGTTCTTTTTCCCTTAAAGTCTCTACCAGCTCCAGATTACGTCGCGTCGACAAGTCCAGAAGCATATAGTCTTCAGTGGCATAGTAACGAATATGGGAAAGATGATGTAATTGACTTTTTTGTGTCTCATTCAGGTATTCTATAAGAGCACCGGATGCTTTTATGGCTTCTATCTTATCGGAAAAGCCTAAACCTTCTAAGGATCCTATTTTAAGCTGTGTCAATATAGCTTCAGTGGACCTCTCTAAATCAAAGTACCAATCTTCCTGTACGGATACAAAGCTTTTAAATCTGTTTTTCACCCCGTCCATCAAAGGCTCATTACATAAAGCTGTATTGTTACAAATAACCTCACGGGGTTGAACTTTTGCCAGTTCATCCAAGACTTTTTCATAACCTTGAACTTGGGTAACATAAAAATCACCGGTTGTAATATCAACATAAGCGATGCCATAATGGGCAATATTCTGAAAAATGGTAACAAGATAATTATGCGTTCCTGCATCCAAAGATTGAAGGTTCATATTGGTTCCCGGTGTTACAACTCGAACCACATCACGCTTGACGATGCCCTTTACCAACTTAGGGTCTTCTAACTGTTCTCCTATGGCAACCTTATAGCCTTTACCTATAAGCTTGTCAATATACCCTTCAACTGCATGATGCGGTACACCACACATAGGGGCCTTCTCATCCATGCCACAGCTTTTTGCAGTTAAGGTTATCTCAAGTTCTCTAGAAGCGGTAATTGCATCTTCAAAAAACATCTCATAAAAATCACCCAACCGAAAAAAAAGGATGGCGTCTTTATACTGTTTTTTGATATCTACATATTGTTGCATCATGGGTGTAAGTTTTTCTGCCATAATATCCCCTCTGCTAAATGATTTCCCCAACAAGGTAATAGGTTTTTGACCCCGTAATTTTTACGTTAACAAATGTTCCAATAAGACTTTCATCCCCCTGGATATGAACCAAGTGGTTGTCTTTTAGACGTCCACTAACCCAGTCTGCTTTTTTGTGGTTCACTTCTTCAACAAGCAGTTCATAGGTGTTGCCGACATGTTTTTCACTATTTTTCAAACTTACGATGTCCATCGCCTCAAGAATTTTATTAAAACGCTCTTTTACAATTGCTTCCGGCACCTGATCTTCCATATTGGCCGCAGGTGTTCCTGTTCTTTTAGAATAGATAAAGGTATAAGCTGTGTTATATTCGACTTGATGAATTACATCTATAGTATCATCATTGTCTGCTTCTGTTTCAGTAGGAAAACCAATAATGATGTCCGTCGTTATAGCAACTTCAGGTATCCTTGCTTTGATTCTCTTTACTAAGTCCAGATAAGATTCTTTGGTATAATGTCGATTCATGGCTTTTAGAAGCCTAGAGCTACCGGACTGAATCGGCAGATGAACATGATGACAGATTTTCTGTGAATCAGCCATTACCTCTATTAAATCATCTGATAAATCTTTAGGATGAGGTGTCATGAAACGAATACGTCTAAGACCATCTATCTTTTCTACCTCTTGAATAAGTTCTGCAAACGTCATAGGCATGTCAAGACCGGTTCCATAGGAGTTGACGTTTTGACCAAGTAAGACGATTTCCACCACACCGTCAACAACCAAGTCTCTTACTTCTTTTAGAATATCTTCCGGATGACGGCTTCTTTCTCTACCTCTTACATAAGGTACAATGCAGTAGGTACAGAAGTTGTTGCAACCATACATAATGTTAACGGATGCTTTGAACTTATGCTTTCTTATACTTGGAAGGTCTTCTACGATTTCTTTATGAGCCTCCCATATATCATACACCGTACTACCACTATCCAGTCTGGTTTCAAGTAATTCCGCAAGCTTATAGAGATTATGGGTACCAAATACTAAATCTATATGCTTATGTTTCTTTTTTAATTCTTGAATCACAGTCGGTTGTTGCATCATACACCCACATAAGGCTATCATCATATCCGGCTTTTTTCTTTTTATACTTTTCAAATGACCGATACGTCCATATACTCTTTGTTCTGCATTTTCACGAACTGCACAGGTATTATAGATTACAAAATCTGCTTCCAACTCTTGTGATGCTTCTCTATAGCCAATATCTTCAAGTATGCCTTTGATCATTTCCGAATCATGGGCATTCATTTGACATCCGAAAGTTGTAATATAGTAAGTTAATTGCTTCTCTTCTAATCTATGCTTAAGCCTCTTTATGATGGCTTTTTGTCTTGTAGCTTCTTCGTGGCTAACGGCCACTGAATTTATTCTCTTCAACCTATTTCACCTCAAAATATTATTGTGATTATCTGACCTTAACCACCATGGTGGTGGATGTCCTGACCCTTAACCATTATATATGATAAGAGGATGTATGTGAAGGGTCAATTGTACTCTATCTTCTTCATACCTTTACAAAACATACGTTATGTACTAGAGTATAGATATTAACGTATGTACCATAAATATGCAACCCAGCCAACTCGAGCGCTAATAGCAACCATACCTTTTATTTGTACCGATTTCAAGGAAAATGCGTACTTGCTATTGATAAAGGATTATTATGCTGGTTACTCAAGATATACTAAATACATCTGAATATGAACCCAATCATTTTTTACTTGAACCGGGTACCATGGCTTTTGATATTGAAACCACAGGATTCTCTCACAAATATGCTACGATCTATTTGATTGGTATGGTCTACTTCGATACTATAAAAAATGAATGGATTCTAGAACAATGGTTTTGTGAAAAAGCCAGTGATGAATACGAACTCCTTTTTAAGTTTAACGCCCAACTCAAAAAATACAATCGGATCTACCATTTTAATGGTGATCAATTTGACTTACCCTTTATTAAGGGAAGAATGGCTCTATACAAAATGGATTGTGCACCCTACATCAGTTATGATCTCTTAAAAATCGTCCGTCCTTTTAAAAAGACTTTGGGGCTTGAGAATTTAAAGCTCAAAACTTTAGAAAAGTATTTTGGGTATCACCGTGATGACCCATTTACAGGTGGTGATTTAATACACGTCTATGAAGTTTATAAGGACACAAAAGACCATAAGTTATTTCAGACTTTACTGCTTCATAATTATGAAGACCTATTAGGTCTTGTTAGTGTTATAACACATATGCCTCTATTTGATTTATTAAAGCAGATGAAAGATGATGTTATGGACATTAGTGAAATCTATGGTTATGAAGAAGAGGGTGTTTATGTCATCCAGTTTCCCCTAGATGATTCGGTCAATCAAAGTTTTGATCTTCCCCTTTATCAACTTATAATCAATCATCAGTTCTGTACATTGCGTATACCTATTCAAAGTGTTGATTTGAAATACTACTTCCCAAACCCTAAAGATTATTACTTCCTAACCACTGAAGGCTACGCTATTCACAAAAATGTCGGTAAGTATGTTGATCCCAGTCATAAAATACAGGCTACCAAAGAGAACTGCTATATCCTAAAAGGTGGGAACTTTTTACCTGCCTACAAACATCTCAATCTACCTTTTCATTACTATTATGAGAATTATACGGATGTTCAAGGTTATATTCTTTTAGAGGATTTGGCAACTGAAGAAGACCTTATTCTATATGTTAGGAAGTTGTTGACACTGCTGTAAAAATGTATATAAAAGTAGGTCCCATGAAAACCCTTCTAACAGACTGTATAACTACGGTTGAACGTTGTGTGTTGACTTTTCAACTGTAGTCCAGCATCAAAATCGTAGATATAATACACACTTTTTCCTTGCCTTACACTTCGTACGGTCAGCGGAAAAACTGTGTATCACATCTACTCGGTAATAAGTCGTCATTTCGTCAAGAAAAAGCACTGCTCAACCATCCTTCTTTTTTTACATCCTGTAAAAATGAAGGACGTTCTACATCCATGTAGAACTGTGATTGATCAGCACTTTTTCTTTCCTCATTCGGTTTCGCAAAGGCTTAATTTTAATAAACTTAAGTTCGTGTACCCATATAATGCACAAATGCCAAGTAGTAACATCCTAATACCAACATCGACCAAAAAGTTTCAGGAGCTAAGAAAGAGGCGTTGGCTTGGTATGAGCTCAGCTCATATTTCTGAATATTTCATAGGTAATCCTTGACGCATCATGTCAGTCTTCAACTAAGATAATTGCCAACATCGACCATGAAGTTCCTGGAACAGTGTGTATGACTTAAGCAAGTCTGCATGGATGCAGACCGCCGACTTTTGGTGCAGGACGCACCAACCGGAGGCCGTAGTCATACATACTGTGGAAGGGTTTTCATGGGACCCCCACCATTAAAATCCCATTCATTCTATCCCCAGCTTATATTCGGGTGTAAAAAGAACATCTAACTTCATATAAAAAAGTCCCTAAGTTTTCCACTTAGAGACCCTGATTAACACATTAAAAACCTATATATCCCCTATTTTCTTATAAAAGAAAGATTTATTGGTTTCAAAACTATATCTTTGAGACTGAATGATTTGTTCAGTACTACCAACAAACAAAATACCTTCTTTTTTTAGAGATTTATTGAACTTGGTATAAATATCGCTTTTAGCTTCTTCTGTAAAATAGATCAGAACGTTACGACATACAATCAAATCCAATTGATCCGGATAGGCATCTTTAAGTAGATTGTGTTCCTTAAAGGTAATACATTTTTTTATGTCATCACTAACACGAAAGGATGCGCCGATTTTTTCAAAATACTTGTCTTTGAACTCTTTCGGAACTCCGGCAATACTTTTTTCGTTATATATACCTTCTCTTGCTTTGGATAGAATCTGTTTGTCAATATCCGTAGCAATGATTTGAATCTGATTCAAAGGTATGAATTTACTCAGTACCATAGCCAAAGAATAGGGTTCATCACCCGTTGAACAAGCCGCACTCCAGACTTTTATACGCTTACCAAACTTATTAAAAATATACGGGAAGATTTCTTTTTCCAGTACATCCCATTGGGCTGTGTTTCTAAAAAACTCCGAAACATTAATGGTCAAATAGTTAATGAACTCTTCATAAACTTCTTTGTTGTTTTTTAGTTCTTTCACATATGCATCATAATCCGAAACACCATTCTTTTTAATCAACGAATCTATGCGTCTCTTCATTTGTCGTTCTTTGTAAGCATTCAAATCAATCTTCGTTAACGATAATATTTCCATTTTAAAACCTTCATAATCTTTAATCAAAGCATTGTCTCCTTGTCAATTATTTTATTCGACACCTTGTTAAAGAAGTAGGGTAACCCCTAACAGTAAGTACAACAAACTTGCCGGTAGTGCCGGCAAGTTTGTCATTATTGCTCTATAAAACTTAAGCTTCTTCTGTAGTTTCAGTTTTCACTTCTACCGCTTCATCTGCTTTCACTTCTACTTCTTCTGCTGCATCCACTGTAGCTTCTGCTGCTTCTTTTGAATCTTCAACTTCTACAGTTTCTTCTTTGTTGCTTTCTTCTCTTTCAAGTTCAAGACCTTTGATGGATAAACTGATTTTTTTCTCATCCAAATTAAGATCTGTAACTTTTGCTTCAATCACTTGATTCACCGTCAAAGCATCTGAAGGCTTCTCAACGTGCTTGATTGAGATTTGAGATACATGTAAAAGAGCATCTACACCCTCTTCTAACTCTATGAAAGCACCAAAATCTGTCATTCTTGCAACACGACCGGATACAACATTACCTACAGCGTATTTATTGGCTGCATCGTTCCAAGGGTTCTCAGCATCGAATTTCATAGATAAAGAGATTTTCTTTTTCTCTTGATTGATACTGATAACACGTACACGTACTTTTTCATTAATTTTAACAACTTCTTTAGGTGACTTAACGCGTCCCCATGAAAGCTCCGAAATATGAACCAATCCGTCAACACCATCTAGATTAACAAACACACCATAATCCGTGATGTTCTTAACAGTACCTTCAAGTACGGCACCCACTTCAAGATTCTTAAAGATTTCAACTTGCATACTGCTTTTTTCTTTTTCAAGAAGAATTCTTCTGTTACCGATAATTCTTCCTTTTTTCGTGTTAAACTCTGAAATGATGAACGTTAACTCTTGGTCTTTGAATTCAGATAAGTCACTAACGTAGGAGTCAGAAACCAAAGAAGCTGGAATAAATACCCTCACTTCATCAATAATCACTACAAGTCCACCTGCAAGAACTAATGAAACTTTTGCAGTAACTTCCTCGCCTGAATTGTATAATTCTTCTACCCGTTTCATTCCGTCTTCTGCTTTGAGGCGCTTGTAAGTCAATAAGACTTGACCTTCACCATCATTGACTCTAAGTACTTTGGCTCTGATTTTGTTCCCTACAGTTACCAAATCGCTTAGGTTCACAGTTGGGTAATTGGAAAATTCACTTTTAGGGATGATGCCATCTGACTTGTAACCTATATTGACATAGATTTCATCGGCGTTTACACCAATGATCGTACCTTCAATAATTTCACCTTTATGAATTGAAATTAAAGATGCTTCCAGCATTTCTGCAAAGCTTTGTTCATTCTCATTCTGCATTTCTGACATTCGAAATGACCTCCTTGATAAGTTTCTTAGGAGTTGACGCTCCTGCTGTAATTCCAATTACGGAATGTCCGTTTAGAACCTTCAACTCAAATTCTTCTATAGATTCAATGTGATACGTATGCTCACATTGTTCTTTACATATTTCATATAGCTTGATTGTATTCGAGCTATGTTTACTGCCGATAACCAACATAACATCAACATTCTTTGCAATCTCAAGGGCTTCTTTTTGACGTTCCTGAGTCGCTTTGCATATTGTTTCGTTTATAATAACATGAAAATTTAATTTTTGCAATCTTATCAAAATTTCTTGATATAATCCAAGATTAAAGGTGGTTTGAGCCACCACTTCATACACAATATTAGAATCGAAAGGTATTTCATCTATTTGTGTAATATCTTCAATGATATACACCGGTTGCTGACACCAACCCTTTATACCTGTTACTTCAGGGTGATTTTTATTTCCGACTATAATAATATGATGACCTTTTTTTGAAGCTTTTTCTACACATTTATGAATGGTTTTTACATATGGGCAGGTTGCTTCTATCATACCAAACCCTGAGCTAGAAATCAAATCTTGTTCGTTTTTACTGATACCATGACTTCTTATAACCACTTTCCCATGGGGCAAATGTCCTAATTCACTTAAATCATGAATAACCTTGACTCCTTTTGATGCTAACTCTTCAACCACTTGTGTGTTGTGAATAATTGGTCCATAGGTATAAATAGGTTCATTGCCTAAACCATCATACACTTTTTTCAGTGCCCTGTCTACACCAAAACAAAAACCTGCTGATTTTGCTAAAATTATTTCCAAATCATCGCCTCATTTCAATGATTTTTTTAATAGCATGTACCACATCGTCAATACTCATCTTGGAGGTATCTAACAAATGAGCATCATGTGCTTGAATAAGAGGTGCATGTTCACGGTTCATATCTCTATGGTCCCGTTCCCTTATTTCATCTGCTATAACGTTCAAATCTGCAGACTCGCCTTTTTCCAAAAGCTCATTATACCTGCGCTTCGCTCGAATCATAACATCTGCATTCAAAAAAATCTTTACTTTAGCATCGGTTAGCACATGAGTCCCAATATCTCGACCATCCATAACCAGACTTGTCATTTTTGCCATCTCTTGTTGCATCATGACCATTTTTTTTCGTACAGGAAGATAGGCTGATACTTTAGAAGCACCTTCACCAACCGATTGTTGTCTGATTTTTTGTGTCACGTCTTCCTCATTTAAATAAATATGTTGTACTTGATCTTTATATTCAATTCGAATATGCACTTGCTCCAAAGCCTCTACAACATCCTGTTCTATATCAAGATCAATATGGTGCTCCATCATATATAAAGCTACAGATCTATACATAGCACCTGTGTCCACATAAACAATCTTGTAGTCTTTTGCCAGTCTTTTGGCAATAGTACTTTTGCCTGCCCCTGCAGGACCATCGATAGCTATGGTTAATACATCACGCATACCATCACCCTTTCTTCGTTAAATCAGGTCGAAGTATTTTAGCATCTCTCAAGTATACGTGTTTAATGTCTTTTTGTAAAAGATTTTTTTCAACATGCATTAGAATTCTAAGACATTTAGCTAAACTCTCTGCTACATACATCTCCTGAACACATAAAAGGCTGGCACAGGTAATACCAAGATTCCGTGCTGCTACCGCCGGATATATCTGTGTCAAATCTTTAGTCGCTGAAAAAACAATAGATATAATCTCATCATCATTCAGATTGTTTTCTTCAATAATCGTCCTCAGCATCAGCTCTGTACCTTCAAGTATCGCTTCTTTTGAATCTACATTAACTGTAATTGCACCTCTGATTGCTATCATCCTATTCTCCTAACTCTTCTCTATAGAAATACCTGCTAAATATGCGGTAGAAAAAGCAATCTGCAGATTGAAACCACCTGTCAAAGCATCAAGATCCAATACCTCGCCTATAAAATAGAGATGGTCAACCAACTTAGACGCCATGGTATTTGGGTTAATTTCCCGAACATCCACACCGCCTTGCGTTATAATTGCTTCATTATATCCTCTTTTCCCATTAATTGATATTGGTAAAGCCTTCAGTGTTTCTAGAAGCTTTAGTCTTTCCTCTTTGGTGATTTGATCCACTTTTTTAGACGGATCAATACCGGACAGCTTAACAACAACAGGGATTAACTTTTTTGGCAGAAGATCTGCCAATGCATTTTCAAAGTTCTTTCTATTATATATCTCAAAATCCTTTAGCAAACGGTTATCCATTTGTTCAATTGATAATTTAGGTTTCAAGTCAATAAAGCCTTGTATGGGATAATGAATATTTTTCAAATAACTGGATCCTGTTAATACCAGTGGCCCTGAAATACCAAAATGCGTAAACAGCATCTCGCCAAAACCGCGATACAATACTTTGTCCTTGGCTTTTAACATAAGTTCGACATTTTTAAGAGAAAGACCTTGTAGGTCTTTGACCCAATCTTCTACAGTATTCAGTGGCACAAGTCCCTGCTCCTGTTTAACAACTTTATGTCCTACAGCCTTGGCAAATTGGTAACCATCACCTGTTGCACCTGTCATCTGATAGGAAACACCACCTGTAGCTACAATAACGTCATCCGCATCCAAGCGTACATCTCCAAGATAGACACCTTTAACAATGCGGTTTTCTATAGCTAGACCTGTCACTTTAGACCTTAAACGAACCGTTACTTTTAATGTTTTCATGGCTTCTTCAAGAACTCTAATAACATCCGACGATTTATCCGATAAAGGAAAGACTCTATTGCCTCGCTCAACTTTTGTCTCTAAACCAATTTCATTAAAAAAGCGCACAGCACTATCACTGTCAAAGGTGTAGAAGCTGCTATATAGGAATTTCGGATTGGTGACCACATGCTTAAGCAAGGCTTCCACATCCACGACATTGGTAAGATTGCATCTTCCTTTACCGGTAATATAAAGCTTTTTACCTAGTTTTTCATTTTGTTCTAATAATATCACGTCATGACCGTTTCTAGCGGCCATGATGGCTGCTACCATACCGGCCGGCCCGCCACCAATAATTATGACTTTTTTCATAAACACACCTATATCTTGTCGGATTTAAGATTTAGATTATAACCAATGTTTAAGTCGTCATCATTGTCATAAACCTGATATTCTGTCCATATTTGTTCAAGACTGCCAAGAGCTTCTACCACGACATCTTTCTTCTTAATACATAACGCAACAATAAGCGCATTAATCAGACTCAGTGGTGCAACAAGAGAATCTACAAATGATGCCATATCACTTCTAGCAATAAGTGAGCAATCTGCAAACTGTATCATAGGTGATAGCAAACTATCAGTAATGGTTATGACACTTGCATTTCTTGTTTTAGCAAATTCCATGGCTTTTAAGGTGCGTTTTGAATATCTTGGAAAACTAATGCCAATCACCACATCGTCATCTCTTAAACGATAGATTTGTTCAAACATCTCACTCACACTGTTGGTATGAATCAATTTTACATTATCAAAAACGAGATTGAAATAAAAACCAAGAAAATTTGCCAATGTCGCACTGCTTCTAACACCAATGATATAGATGGTTTTTGCTTCTAATATCATATCCACTGCCTGATCAAAGACAGCCTCTTCGATTTCCTCAAGTGTATACTTAATCTTATCTGCATCGGATTGCAGTACCGATCTTAAAACATGAGATTGGTCGATACGATCTGTTGTCACTTCCACCCTTTGAATGGAGGTTAGCTTTGTTTTAACCAGTTCCTCCAATGCTCTTTGAAGCTTGGGATAACCATCATAGCCAAGTTCGTTAGCAAAGCGCACGACAGTAGACTCACTTACACCGACGATTTTCCCAAGTCTTGCTGCCGTTAAAAAAACTGCTTTTTCATAATGGTCAATAATATAGTTCGCAAGCAATTTCTGACCTTTACTAAATTTTGAATAATTATTATTAATCCGTTTAACTAAGTCATTTTGTCTATTCATATAATCCCCTTTTCTAGGACATTTCATCTACATACTGTCCGTAAATACCTATTAACTTTCAAATGATCCAAAAACTTTAATATAATTCATTTGTCAAACAAATGAATTATATTAAAGTTTTTCCTTCATTTATTATAGACCATAGCTTTAAGAATTACAATCGTTATTTGTACGATAAGTAGAACAAGGATACTTTGTCACTGACAAAAGAAAGATTCAGCTACCAAAAGGCCAACTGAATCTTTCTTTATTACATAGTATATAAGAATAGTATATAAGAATATTATACAGGATAGACTTTATTTTGTTTATCCGCCACTGTCATATCTACCTTTGTTAATTTTGCATCCCTATGATTAAAATAATCCACAGCGACTTGAGGGAATAAGGCATAGGACAATACATCTTCATCTTGCTTAATGTAAGCACTAGCTTCTTTCCTCAGTTTATCAATCTCGGGTTCAATTAGATCTGCAGGACGACAGGTAATCTGTTGATCCTCACCAATGATTTGTTTTACAATCTCAGGTGATATAGCAACAGGTGTTCGACCATACTCACCCTTGACCAAAGCCTTTGACTCTTTTGTTATCAACTTATACCGCTCTCCACCCAGAACATTTAATACCGCTTGAGTTCCTACAATCTGGCTGGTGGGTGTTACCAAAGGTGGGAATCCAAAATCTGCTCTTACCCTTGGCATTTCTTCTAATACTTCTGCAAAACGGTGTTCAGCATTTTGTTCCTTAAGTTGTGAAACGAGATTTGACAACATACCACCCGGCACTTGATACAAAAGTGTTTTAATATTAACGCCTAACACTTTAGGGTTCATCAAGCCTGAATCAAGGGCTGCCTCGCGCATAGGTCTAAAATATTCTGCAATCTCAGCCAGCAGTTCTTGATCAAATCCGGTATCAAAAGGTGTATTTCTAAAAGCTTCAACCATAACCTCAGTTGCAGGTTGTGCTGTACCAAGGGCAAAAGGTGATATTGCCGTATCTATAACATCACATCCGGCTTCAACAGCTTTCATATATGACATCGATGCTACACCTGAAGTGTAATGAGAATGAATTTGTAAAGGTAAATCGACATTAGCTTTTAGAGCTTTGACCAACTTCTCAGCTTCATAAGGTACCAGTAGTCCGGCCATATCCTTGATACAGATGGATTGTGCTCCCATGGATTCAAGTTCTTTGGCCAAATTTGTAAAATACTCAATAGTATGGACTTTTGATAAAGTATACGCGATGGCCACTTGAGCGTGACCACCTTCTTTATTAGTAGCATCTATTGCAGTTTTTAGATTACGCGTATCATTAAGAGCATCAAATATTCGAACGATATCAATACCGTTGGCAATTGCCTTTTGGACAAAATACTCAACCACATCGTCTGCATAGTTTCTATAGCCCAGTATATTTTGCCCTCTAAGAAGCATCTGTAATTTCGTGTTCTTAAATCCTTTTTTCAGACTTCTAAGTCGCTCCCATGGGTCTTCTTTTAAGAATCTTAGAGATGCATCAAAGGTAGCACCGCCCCAAACTTCCATGGAATGATAGCCAACTTGATCCAACTTCTGAATAATCGGGAGCATATCTTCGGTAGTCATTCGCGTTGCAATTAGAGACTGGTGCGCATCTCTAAAAATTGTATCCGTAATTTTTATGGGTTTCTTTATAATCTCTGCCATATTTACCTCCTTGGTCCATAATTGTTATGATTAGAGCATCTTTTGACCCCAATCTCATTATTAAGCTGTTAAAAACAAGGACAAGAATACACCGGCCGCAACAGCAGAACCGATAACACCTGCCACATTAGGTCCCATGGCATGCATCAGTAGGAAATTACTCTTATCTTCTTCTTGACCGACTTTTTGTACAACCCTAGCTGCCATTGGTACTGCCGAGACGCCCGCTGCACCAATTAAAGGATTGATTTGAGTTTTTGATAACTTGTTCATTAGCTTCGCGAGTAGGACACCTGAAGCTGTACCAAAAGCAAAGGCTATTAACCCTAGTAACAGTATACCAAGGGTTTCAAAATTCAGGAATGCCTCAGCACTGGTTGTTGCACCTACCGTAATACCAAGAAATATGGTTATCATATACATCATTGCATTTGAAGCTACCTCAGCTAGTTTTTCTGTAACACCAGATACCTTTATTAAATTACCAAACATAAGCATTCCAATCAAGGGTGCAGTCGTTGGCAAGATCATAATAACCAATATGGTTACAACAATCGGGAATAGAATCTTCTCTGTATGGGAGACTGGTCTTAGTTGCTTCATTTTTATTTTACGTTCTTCTTTGGTCGTTAATAACCGCATTATCGGTGGTTGTATAATAGGCACAAGTGACATATAAGAATACGCCGCTACCGCTATTGGACCCAGTAAATGAGGCGCAAGCTTAATGGCCGTATATATGGCTGTTGGACCATCAGCACCACCGATGATGGCAATGGCCGCACCTTCTTTCGGTCCAAAAGCAAACAATTCGGGGAAAAATTCACCTAACATCAGAGCTCCAAAAAAAGCTAAGAATATTCCAAATTGCGCTGCCGCTCCGAGTAGAAAGCTTTTTGGGTTGGCTAACAATGGTCCAAAGTCCGTCAAAACACCAACGCCCATGAATATTAATGGAGGAAATATACCAAGTTTATTCCCATAATAAAGATAGTATAACAAACCGCCGGGAATCTCTTTTGCTTGAGACAGAATATACGCAACGGTTTCAGGACCGTCTGATGCGAAGGTTGCTGCCGCTTCTAGTTTTGTACCTGCAAACTCAAACATCGTTCCGTCCGGTAGGGGTATTTGAGTCATGGCGCCATCCATGATAAATGTAATCGGAAGATTAACCAACAACATACCAAAAGAAATCGGTAATAGTAATAAAGGCTCATAGCCCTTTTTTATCGCCAGGTACATAAGTGTTAAGGATACAACAATCATAATCAGATTCTTATAACCCATATCCGAAAAATTATCTATTAACCAGTATAGACCAGAACTGTGGATGAAATTAGCAAAGGCCTCCATAAGTGTTTCCCACATATTCAATGAACCTCCTTGGTCTAGTTAAGGGTTGCAATTAAATCGCCAGCATCTACCGATTGTCCTATAGCAACATGAACAGCAACGATCGTACCTGTAGCTGAAGCAACGATCTCATTTTCCATCTTCATGGCTTCAAGAACCGCAATCACATCGCCTTCTTGTACTTTTTGGTTTTGTGTCACTTTCAAACCTACAATTTTCCCTTGCATCGGTGCTTCAATAGGCGTTCCTTCAGTTGGTGAAGCTGCCAAAGGCGTTGCAGGCTTTTGTGCAGGAGCGGTATTATATTGCACAGGTTGGTTAACAGCCACCGGTACAACACTACCATTTGTTATTTCTTCTACATCTACTTCATAGGTATTACCATTTACAGTTACTTGAAATTTTTTCATAATCGGGCTCCTATCTTCGATTCCATAATGTATTGGTCGGGGAGATTCTTCTAAGAGATCTGACCTGTAGTTGATCCGTTGAAGTTTCTAAACTAGCAGCAATTGCCGCTACGATGACAGCTATTAACTGTTCATCATCTTCTAAAGATGCTTTGGGTGTTGATAACGCTAAGTCACTTGCTGGGCTTACCTTTTCCACTACAGCCTGCTTACCTGATGATTTAAAAAATTTTGAAAAATTGATTCTATCAATGTATTTAAAAAGACTGATTACCAAGGCAATGAGTATAAGGACCAAAAAAACTGTACCAACACCATTGATGGTTCCAACTATGCCTTCTTCTAGCCATTCTGCCATATTTATTCACCACCTTAAACGGATCTATGTTTACGTTCCGGACTGACCATATATTTGGTGTACAGCATTTCAAGTGCTGCAATCAGTCTTTTACGTGTAGCTTCAGGTTCTATGATGTCATCAATATAGCCACGACTGGCTGCTTTATATGGAGACATTTGTTCTTCCTTATATTGTTTGGTTTTTTCTTTAATGACCTCAGATGCCAAAGTTGAAGTTTCAATCTCTTTAGCATACATGATACGTACCGCTGCGTCAGCATCCATAAAAGATACTTGAGCCTTTGGCCATGCGAAGACAAAGTCCGCACCAATGTGTTTACTATTATAAGCTACATAAGCTGAACCGATGGCCCTATTGGTCAACACGCTAACCTTAGGCACTGTCGCCTGAATGAAATTACTCATCATTTTTGCCACATACTTAGACTGGCCTGCTTGTGTTTCCTCTAGGCTGGCAGTGTAGCCTACCACGTCAACTAAGGTCACCAAGGGTATACCAAAAGCATCTAACTTATAAACAAACTCAGCAATTTTTTCACATCCTTGCAAGCTGATTCTTCCATCGCCATCAGTTGCTTGACTTGCGATGAGTCCAACCGTCATATTACCAAGTTTACCAAGGCCTAAGGTAATGTCTTTACCATATTCGCTTTTCAGTTCCATAAAAGTACCTACATCTGCAATGGCGCCTAAAGCTACTCTTCCGTCAAGACCCTTGCTCATATCCGTAATAGAACTCGGAATCAAACGGTTCAAATCATCGCCTGTGCCACCATAAGGTGCTTCTTCCTTGTTATTAGAGGGAAGTAATTCTATTAAGGTTCTTATACTTGCTAATAGTTGTGTTTCATCATCAAGTACCACGTCAATCATACCAGATTCCTTTGCATTAAAAGCAGAACCACTAAGGGTATCATTAGAGGCCTTAGTATGGTCCAAGGTATTGGCACTATTTAGATACAAGGATGTTGCTTCTTTTTTCATAAAGGTAAAGTCAGCCAATGAAGGCAATAAAGCGCCACTACCACCACACGTGCCTACAACAGCCATAATCTGAGGTATAACACCGGATGCCATAGATTGTTTAATAAATATCTGTCCATACCCTTCTAGGGCGTCTGTTCCTTCTTGTAACCGCATACCTGCTGAGTCTAAGAGTCCTACAATAGGAGCACCCGTCTTAATCGCTAAGTCATAAAGCGCTACAATTTTTTTAGCGTGCATTTCCCCAAGCGAACCACCAATTACAGAAACATCCTGACTAAATACATATGTTAAACGACCTTCAATAGTACCATATCCCGTCACAACACCGTCTGCAGGTGCATCTATGGTTGCCATATTGTAGTCTGTTTGTCGTGGTTTAACATAAGCACCAATTTCTACAAAAGATTGTTGATCCAGTAATTGATCAATACGATCTCTTGCAGTACTACGACGGTTAGTGAGTTTTTCCAAATCTTGCTGCATACTCATGCATTAACCTCCAAATATATAGTTGTATTCATTCAAAAGCTTACACTAAACCATTCCTTTGCATTTAACTTCAATGGTTATATTGCATAAGTATTTTAAATAAACACAAGAATTTTGTGTGTATTATACCAAGTTCCAACGACTATTATTGTAACGCAGGCCTAATAAAATAGCAATAGGGTTTGTAATAAATTTAACGATACCTCAAGGTTTCTTCTGTGTTAGAGAAAAATATAAAAAAAAGATGAAAAGAACCATCTTTTAGAGTTGCTTCAGATAGTCGATTTCATCTCGCGTCAATGGACGGTATTGCCCGTATTTAAGACCTGCCATAGTAATTGAACCAATAGCGGTGCGTTCCAAGGCAACAACACTTGAACCTACAACCTCTACCATTCTTCTGATTTGTCGGTTTTTCCCTTCTTGTAAAATGATGGAATAAACTTGATAACGACTTGAATCTTTAATCAATTTAACTTTACAAGGTCTGGTTTTTTCTCCATCTAGGTTGACACCGACACGTAACTTCTTAACGTCGCTTTCTGTTATAGGCGGTTCAATCTTCACTTCATAATGCTTTTCTATATCATGTTTAGGATGGGTTAGTTTATAAGTCAGGTCACCGTCATTGGTCAGAATAATCAAACCACTGGACATATAGTCCAGTCGGCCTACAGGGTACAATCTATGATGGCTTTTAACCATATCTACAACATTGGTCCGATTTTTTTCATCAGAAGCTGTTGAAACGACCCGTACAGGCTTATGAAGTAAGTAATATTCCAAGTTTTCCACTTTTTTCAAATCTTTATTCTTATAGGTGACCACATCTTCTACGGGATTGATTTTTACACCCATTTCTCGGACCACTTGCCCATTCACTTTGATTTCACCATTTGAAATAAGTTTTTCCGCGGCCCTTCTAGATGCAATACCTGCATCAGCTATATATTTTTGCAATCTTATTTCCATTATATTTCACTTTCTGGGAATCTAGGATTCATCTACAATCAAAACCAAATTATCAAGATCAACGACCCTATTTTGTTCCTCTTCTTGCTCTTCTTCCATTTCTACTACTGTATCTGGTTCCTCATCTAGATCGGTCATCTTGCCATCTACCGGCTCTTCTTCAAACCGTATAGGTTGATCCTCATCTGTTGACTCATCCTGTGGCAATGTCAGCTGCATCTCTTGTTCAACTTCTTCTTTCAGATGGCTCAAAGCTTCTGCCCCAAGTTCCGGCAATTCCTTTACTGACTGGAGTCCAAATCCTCTTAAAAAATCTTTCGTTGTGCCAAAAAGTATAGGCTTGCCAGGTACTTCCAGACGACCAACCTCACAGACTAAGTTGTATTCTATAAGCTTATTGACTGCATGATTTGAGTTAACGCCTCTAACAGCCT
Source organism: Petrocella atlantisensis (assembly GCF_900538275.1). Lineage (GTDB taxonomy): Bacteria > Bacillota > Clostridia > Lachnospirales > Vallitaleaceae > Petrocella > Petrocella atlantisensis. The sequence continues at coordinate 273,456 of NZ_LR130778.1, forward strand.
CAATCTGTGCACGTGTTACCGGCTGTTTGTAAGCTACAATCGACAAAGTCTCTATCAATACATCTGTCAAGATGAATTCTTTTAATTTGAAATTAACTTTCTTAACTTGCTCATAGTAGTCTCTTTTGGTACACATTTGAAAGCTTTCATCAATTTCCAAGAGCATAACACCACGTTCATGCTCATCGTACTTGTCTTTCATATTCAGTAGGACTTGGTATACATCATCAACAGATAGCTCAATGGCCTCTGCTATTTTTCTTGTCGGTACCGCCTCACCCATAGAAAATAATATGGCTTCAATGGCTGCTTCTGTTTTACTAAAATTCATGTTTTTTCCTTCTTACATATTATTTTTATTGAAATCGTATAATCAGGTCATCAAAAACATCTGTCTGAATGACCCTTATACTACCCATCTTCATCAATTCCAAAACAGCTAGAAAAGTAACAATCATTTCTACTTTTGTACTTAGGTTATCCAGTAAATCTGCAAAACTAAGGGAGCTATAGTTTTCTCTTAGATTCAATAATTGTTCAATCTTATCTTGTACAGTAAATTCTTCCTTCTTAATATCCCCAAAACGACTTCTAACTACATCCACCTTATCTTCATTTCTCTTAAGTACCGATTGAAAAACTTGGTATAATTTTCCAAATTCAATAGTCTCAAGTAAAGCGGCGGTATCCGGTGCTTGTGTATAATTTTTCACTTCCTCCGGTAGACTTGCTTCTTTGAAGAGCATCTTATCTGCATGATTATGACGTTCCTTCAAGTCCATGGAAATCATCTTGTATTTACGATATTCCAGAAGCCTTTGAACCAAAACCGCTCTAGGATCTTCAACTTCTTCTTCCTCTTCTTCATATTTGGGAAGTAACATCTTGGATTTAATATTAATCAGAATAGCTGCCATCTCAATAAATTCTGACATAACCTCCATCTGACCTATTTCCATACGACGAATATGATCCAAATACTGCCTGGTCACTACCACAATTGGTATGTCGTATATATTTAATTTGTTTTTATCAATAAGATGCAGTAGAAGATCTAAAGGACCTTCAAAATTATCTAATTTAACTGATAATACCATGGTTGTCTCCTATGTCATCAGGTTGAGTATTGGACTCAATACCTCTCTTGCAATTATTTCTATGATATTAAAAGCAATCATTAATATAAAACCGGCATGTATATAGCGTTGATTTTGAATAAGTTTAAAATAGTTGTTAGGTGAAAAAGCATAGATCATCTTACTCATATCAAGCGGTGGTACGGGAAATAGATTTACTATAAAAATAACCATATTAAATACCACAAGTTTATACGCACCATATATAAGGAACGGGTTTGCTTTTACCTGAATCAAATAATTAAATATAGGTAGCATAAACAACATAAGCATAAGACTGGCTAACTGTCCGGATAACATTAAAGGCAGTAAACATCTTTCCTTATCCTTTAGTCGATTAGGGTTATATTCAATCGGCTTTTGCCACCCAACACCGAAGGTTGAAAAAGCAAAAAGAATCAACCCAATAGGATCAATGAATTTTGTTAATTTAGGTATGGTGATGGTCTTTTTCCTATAGATGGGATGGGTTAGAAAATGAGCAGCAAAAACTTTGGGTAGTTCGTGGGCTACCATTACTATCACACCACATAAGGCATTGATGATTAATCTAATTATGAGTATCGTCATGTTATATCTCCTAAGTCATCGCGTTCAAGATTTTATGAAGCATAAATAATGCTCATAAGCTATTTTACTAATAAATCATAGAAATAGCAAGGGATAAGTCGCCCGTCTGAGTGTTGAGAACAAGGAAAAAAGCCTCATAAGAGGCTTTTTCTTTATTATTTCAATAAACACTTTATCAGATTTGGTTTTTTATAAGCCTCTTTTTGTTGGGTTATGGCGTCTAAAAATCTTGCTTCAGAAGCGACCAGTTTTGCTTCATCATTTGCATAAACTAAAGCGATTGTCTCACCTTTTTCTGCAAAATCACCCAACTTCTTTTTAAAAATATAGCCGACAGATAAATCAATAGGGCTGTCTTTGGTTTCTCGCCCTCCACCTAACATCATGGTTGCATATCCGATTTCTTCTGTCTCAATATGAGCAATATAACCGGAAGCTCTCGCTTTTACCTTTTGAATAATCGGTGCCTTCTCAAAAAGTTGTGGCTGGTCCACATACACTGTATCACCACCTTGAGCTTCTACAAATTCTTTGAACTTCGCAAGCGCAGAACCGGATACTATGGTTTCTTCTAACATGGATCTGGCTTCCTCTTCATCTTCTGTCAACTTTGACAACAGTACCATTTGTGTACCCAGTTGTAAGCACAATTCCATCAAATCCTCAGGGCCGTTACCTTTTAAGGTCTCAATAGCTTCAATAACCTCCAAAGTATTTCCAACTGCAAGGCCTAAAGGTTGGTTCATGTCGGATACGATTGCCACAGTCTCTCGACCATAACCATTTCCAATGTCGACCATAGCTTTGGCAAGCTTAATGGCATCTGCTTCGTCACGCATAAAAGCACCTGACCCGGTTTTAACGTCTAGAACGATAGCATCTGCTCCGGAAGCAATCTTTTTACTCATAATACTACCGGCGATTAAAGAAAAACTATCCACCGTTGCGGTTACATCCCGTAATGCATAAAGTTTTTTGTCAGCAGGCGCAAGGTTGGCTGTTTGTCCGGCTATGGCTATCTTAATGGTATTTACATTATTGATAAACTGTTCTTCAGACATATCCGTGTTAAACCCTGTAAAAGCCTCTAATTTATCGATGGTGCCACCCGTGTGACCAAGGCCTCGACCGGACATCTTTGCTACCGGTATACCAAGCGCCGCTACCATAGGCGCTAGCACCAATGATGTCTTATCACCTACGCCACCTGTACTGTGCTTATCCACCTTGATACCTTCAATCTTAGAAAGGTCCAACATATCGCCACTTTTTGCCATTGCCAGTGTCAATGCTAGCGTTTCCTCCGTGTTCATCCCACGAAAATAGATGGCCATTAACAAGGCCGACATTTGATAGTCGGGTATAGTCCCTTTTGTAAAGCCTTCCACCACATAGTTTATCTCTAAATCTGTCAATATTTCGCCTAATTTTTTCTTTTCAATTACGTCATACATTCTCATAGTCTCATCTCCATTGTCTCCATTATTAGATCTATGGTCATTTCATTTGTTCGAATATGTCCATAGTTAATTATTTGCATCATGTAATGACATTATATCATATCTATTTGACTTTGAAAATAGCGAACCCATGCATAATTGCATAGGTTCGCCCTTTTAATCATTATTTATATACTAGTTATCGCTATACTCAATAACCGGTTTAGATTTTTTAGATGCTACATGGGTGTAACTGTAACCCTTCTTATAGTAGTCATAATAATCATTGCGCTTCATATCTACTTTACTAATCAGAATACCTAGCATATTGGCCTCGATTTTCTTAAAGGCAGCAATGGCTTTATGAACTGTACTTTTCTTGGTTTCATTAGCAGCAATTACCAGAACAACACCATCCACCAATCTATTAAGCACAATTGCATCCGTCACACTTAGTACCGGTGGCGCATCAATCAAGATCATATCATACTTACTTCTTGCCTCAAAGATAATATCTTCAAGTGCTTTTGATCCTAACAATTCTGCCGGTGATGGTGGTAATGGACCTGCTGTTAATACATCTAGTAAAGGGGCTTCTTTAATCTGATGAACGGCATCCTTAAGTATCATTTTTTCAGACAGCATATTGGTAATACCCGGGCTTTGGTTAATACCAAACACGCTATGTACTCTAGCACGACGTAAGTCACATTCCACTAACAATGTTTTTTTACCATCCAATGCAAAACTCGTAGCAATATTGGAAATGCTCGTTGTTTTACCTTCCTCAGAAACAGAAGACGTGAACATGACCACTTTTTTCTCTGTATCCACCTTCATATACTTTAAATTACTTCTAAACATTTTGTAACTTTCGGCAGCCAAGGACTCCGGCTCATTCACGCTAATTAGGTCTTTACTGATCATGATGTCCTCCCTTCACCTTTGAACTTAGGAATAACACCAAGCACAGGTATACCAAATTCCTTTTCAACATTGGATTCATCCTGTATGGTATTGTTCATCGCCATTTTCAACAGGATTATCCCCATCGCTACCATAGCGCCAACCATGGCTGCAATCAAGGCATTCATGACTGCGTTTGGACTAATTGGTGTCGTTGGCGTGATGGCGTAGTCTACAATCTGAATATTTTTTACACCAACAATGATTTCTGCTTTTTCTACTAATACTTGAGAAAAACGATTAACGATTTGGGTTGCTCTTTCCGGAATAGGATCTTCATACGTTATATTCATAAATCTGGATTCCGTTATAATATTAATATTCAGATTATCAACCACTTCATTCCTCGTCGTCTTTAGTTCAAGATCATTGATAACTTCTTCAGTAACCAATCTTGTCTTAATCAACTCTCTGTAGTCAACCACCAATTTACTATCCAGTTGAAAATCGCCCAAACTAATTCCGGTTATGATATCATTTTCCTTACCAATAAACAAAGTGGATTCCGCCTTATAAATAGGTACTACATAGGTCTTTGTTGCATAGTAAGAAGAACCTGCAGCCACAATCATAAAAAGCAAGATTAGCCACCAATTTGATATAATACCTCTTAAAAGCTCAAGCAAATCAAGCTCCTGATACTCTTCATTCATCTTTATTCCCTACTCTCATCATCTTGTACGATCTCTAGTTTAACAAATGCACATATTTATAGTATAGTTCAATCGCTGTACCCAGTTCTGCCTCAGATAAGTTCGCCCTCAAGTAAGCCTTTACTTCTTCTTCTTCTTCAACGGATAGACCACCTTCTGCAATACCAAACAAATAGTTTGTATCTAACTGGTTGTATATCCCAGCGCCGGTACTTAAGTCTGAATCTGATATTTGATCCTTATGTGTGATAATCTTCTGATTCACCCATTGATCCTTGACAACTTGCTCGGTGATGGCTTCCCCATCACTTAATGGAATCAAGGTCACATCCATAATATCAACTTCTTCATCAGGTAATGTAGTTGAAGTATCTTCAGCATGTGACACAGTAACATCTGTAATAGGCTCAAGGGTATCCTCATCCTTTTCAGAAATATCTGGATCTGCATCTATATCATGATCATTTAATTGTTCTATTTCATTAAGTAGATCTTCTAGTTCCTGGGGGTTCTTATCCATATGTTCATCCCACATGGTTTCATAAGTTTCCCGCAGTTTCTGCTCTTGCATCCTTTCAAGTTCTTGCTCAAACTGCTTTTTCAAGTCTTCTACATCAATATCCTGACCCGGTTTCTGATTAGACATGACAAAAGGAATTGAGAAACCAATGATTACGCATAAACCAAGGCCAATTATTATTTTCTTAACCATCACGATTACCCTACTCTCACTTATTCGGTTGCGGTTTCTTCTTCTGAGTCTTCCGCTTCAATAACTACGACGGTTTCAATATGTGTAGCCATTCTATAGAGCATTACAACCGCTTCGGCCCTAGTAGCAAATCTTTTGGCCTTGAAGTTTTTCTTACCATCTTCATCATAGCCCTGAATGATACCAAGTTTGGCAGCAAGTGCTGAACCTTTTTTCGACCAAGCTTCTATAAGATCTTTATCGTCATATTCATTAAGTAAGACATCTATCTCTTCGTCTGTTGGGTCTTCTATTTCTCTAGCTTTTAACACACGACTGATCATTGTCGCCATTTCTTCACGTGTCACCTTTTGATGTGGTTTAAAAACACCATTTCCATAACCTGAAATGATACCGTTTTCAGCCGCCGCTCTTAGATCATCATAGAACCAGTCTGATGGTTTAACATCTTCAAATGTACTCACTTCAGATGTTGGTATGAGCTCTAGCATCCTTGATAGCATAGATGCAAATTCAGCTCTCGTAATAAACCCGGAAGGATCAAATTTGGTTTCTGACTTACCTTTTACAATGCCATAACCAAACAAAGTTTCTATGGCTTCTTTCGCCCATTCAAATCCGAAGGTATCTAGGAATGTTGGGACAGCTAAAGCAATATCTTCGTCCGTCAAATCTACAAATGGAGGAGGATTACCGCCACCGCCACCGCCGCCTGCTCCACCGCCAGGTCCACCGGTTGAGGCAAGACGCACAAAACCAAAACGATTGAAATATCTATAGAGTTGGGTTCGATCATTTGGTGAAGCTGTGTTATAAAAGTCTACAAAGTCCTGTAAACCGTCTAATACAGTTTCAGAATGATCAATATCATCATTTAATTTTGAATTGGCTATGGTGATAATTTTTTGAGCCTCTACACGATCCAGTGTGAAGCTTGAATTTGGTGTTTGCGCTACTAAAAAAGGAACGGAAATACCAAGGGAATTTAATAGAATTGCATCATTTAATAAATCAAACAGTTTATCCATTCTAGCAAAACCCGCATCTAGTGCTGCTATATCAGCGCCTGCAGCTTCAAGTGCTGCTCTAAATTCACTTTCTCTAGCTTCAATGGAAGCTCTAAAAGCGTCTTTATCTGCAGGTCTGTTTGGATTAGAACTAAGACCTAAGTATTCCTCAAGTTTTTTCTCACCATATGTTTCTGTCATGATGTAATCAACAAAAGCTTCCATAGCGTCCAACGTAACACCGAAGGATTCCAATCGATCTTGTTGTCCACTTGTCAAGCCATTAAATGCTTTTTCATAAGCCTCTAACATATCTTCTTTTTCGTCCACCTTGCGAATGACCGCAATCAGGTCAACAAATTGATCCTTGTGTTCCAGGTCAAAAACATGGTCTACAAATGCAGTCACCAAATCCGGTTCAGTAACTTCTGCACCAAAAACCTGCACACCAAATAAATTAAGTAACATGGTGAATGCCATTAATGTCGCTAATATCCTCTTCATTTTTATACTTCCTTCCATCCTCGTCATGTTTAATGAATATGTTCCCCTTATTATGCTGAATCTCTATATTTACCTCAGCATAATTCTTATTTCATTACATTATACTAGAATTACTATGTTAATACAATGTATTTAAAGCAGTTCAGTAATATTTATTCATATTTTGTACATATTTATTTCATATAAACGTTCATAGTTTAACTTGCTAAAATAGACTCTCAAAATATTTAATTCGATCATAGAGCTTTTGATTGATGGGTGTCTTTATTTGATGTTTTTTTCCAAGTGATATGACCGTACCGGCAAACAATTCGACCTCACTTGTTCGCCTTGCTTCCATATCTTGACGTGTTGATGGTCGCCCCTTAGGGTTCAGTCTATCTAAGATTTTTAACCAGTAGATTAAATCCTTCTCAGTCAGATGAACACCTTCTTTTTGAGCTATGGACATGACCTCTCTCATGGCAGCAATCATCATATCTCTTTCCGGACCATCCCTTTGAATCATCGAAAAATCACCTTCATAGTAAGCAATGGTTTGGTTTACACCTACATTGGTCATGAACTTACCCCACATACGGTGCTTCATATTTTTCTCAACTTCATAAGGCAATGCTACAGATTCAAAGAATTTTGCCACTTCTATGGTTTTCTCTGATAGATGACCGACTTCAATATCTCCAAAACAAAGAATCCCTTTATTTGTGTATGTTAATGCATTACCGATTTTTAGAGCATCCATGCCTTGTGCCACACAATATAACATCTTTTCCATACCATAGTATTCACCAATTTCTCTTTCACTGGTGATGCCATTAAGTGTTGACAAAAAGATGGTATGTTCACCAATCTGATGCTTGACAGCTTTGATTGCATCATCTAAGTCCTTGTGTTTGAACGCAAAAATAACAAGATCTGATGGCGCACAAGGTGTCTCAGGTGTCACATAATTAAAGTCCACTAATGCTTGATTACAGTAGATCTTATCTTTTTGGTAACGTTCTATTCTATGAGCGTCTGCTATGATTCTAAGATCTTCTTTTGGTATTTTCTGTGTTAAATGATGACCATAGAGAACACCTAATGCACCAAGGCCGATAATAGAAACCGTTTTAATAGCCATTCTTAATCTCCTTTAATTTGGTTATTCTTTTTTAGCATATTTTTTAGCATAGTGGCTCTTACAAACATGCCAAGTTTAATCAACATCAACATCAGTAGACAGATAATGGTACCAACAGTAGCACCAAAACCATCTAGAACGACATCACTAAGAGACGATGTTCTTCCAATAAAGCTCTGACGAAATTCATCCATAACGGCAACTAAAGTCGGTATACTTACACCCAAAATAAAGGCAAGATGGTAACGTTTATGATAATAATATGACAGTAAACAAACCATAAACCCTAATACAAGATAGATGCCTACATGAGCACTTTTCCTTATGAGTGCATTCGAAGTTTCATAGCGTCCTTGTAATACTACTTGCTTAAAAAAATATACAGCTTTCTCGTAGATCACACTATCGGTAAAATCAAGATGGTCATCTAGCATATAAAATACATCTACAGCACCTTTTGATTGCCTATTGGATGCACTTGGTGGTTGAGATGAGAAATAAAATATCAACCCAATCCACCCCACAACCACACCTGTAAATATGAATATTAAGAAAAAGCGTTTGTTATTTTTAAATAGATGGTGGTTTGAATTTTTGTCCATGTTACACCTCTTTTAATCAGTTTTGTTACCTTAATCTTAATTAGATTTTACAGCAATATATAGGATAACATATTGGTCAACACAGACGTGATTATCGCAATCAATAGCCCACCAAGAATGTCTGATGGATAGTGTACGCCTACCATAATCCTAGATAGACCCGTGAGTGAAGCCAAAATGACACCAATACTACCCCAAAAAGGATGGAGCCACATCATGGCAAATGCAATGGCAAAAGCGGACGTCCCATGTTTGCTTGGAAAAGAAGTACCTTTTTCATGAACAATCAAAGGTTTAATATCATAGGTCTCAAAAGGTCTTTTTCTCTTAAAAAATCGCCGGATGACGATAACGGAAAGTAAAGACAATGCCGGTCCAATAATAAATGGTAATAGGTCGGGATTTCTTGTCGCTATCAAATGGGCGATACATATACCATAAAAAACTAAAAAAATAACAGATGAATAGACCGCAATAAACTTCACAAGAAACCCAATCTTTTTATTTTGTGTGTGTTTTATAAGTGAAAAGAATAACTTTTCATCCAACAATCTCATATTTTACTCCCGTAAAGTCAATTTATTGTACATGTATTGAACGCCATATTAAGGATGTGTCATGAACGCATCAAATTAAAGCAAAGTCTGAAAATCAGACTTTGCCGGAGTGCAGACAAAAAATCCTCTAAGCCTCTGCCATCTTAATCAGTTCTTCTTTTAAGAGTTTGTTCAATAGCTCCAATAAATCAACTTCACATGTCAATCTATCAACTTCGTATTCTTTCATTAATAAGACAATAAGTTCATCCACTGTCATAGGTTGTTCAATGAGTTCCCAAACACGGGTACCAATGAAATCCAAAGTGTAATATTTACCTTTTTCTTCACTCATCATTCCGAGTTCTCCATCAATGATGGTGGTAGAAATATCTTCGCGTCTAATAATCCTATCCTTTAATTCCAGTTTTTTACTAGCCATCCTACTTCCTCCCAATATATGAATTATTTACTATTATAACGCTTCTTTTCTATATTATGTACCCGTTTTATTAAGTTCATTAATAATTAATTCCATTTGACGTTGTAATGTGAAGCCATCTTGAGGTCGATTCAGTCTAAAAACCCTTAACACTTTGGATAATTCCGTACCATACTTAAAATGCTCTTGGGCTAAGCCCATCGTGCCAATCATCTCTACATTATAAGTATTTGCTATGATGCATCTTAGCTTCTCGCCACCAAATAGCTCACGAACAGTAACTTCTTCGCCATCATGCGTCATGATTTCAAATAAGGCTATAAGTGGTACCGCCTCTTTCTGAAATTCAGTATCTAATGGAATAATGTATTTATCTTCACCCGGTATTTTCTCAAGTCCAACTGTTACCACTTTTAAATGCTTAGCTGTGTCAACGGTTATTTTTTGTAAAGGAAAACCATAGTGTGCTTTTAAGCCCTCATGCCAATAATCATTAAGTGCAATCAAATCATCCGCAATGAGTTTATAACCTGCTAGCCTAAAAGCAATTGCAAGTGATGATTTACCAACACCGGATGCGCCTGACAAAACTATGGACTTACCATCGATCTCAATACAACTCCCATGCATGGGGAACCGACCCCGTTGCATAAGGATGACTGGCAGTAAAAAACCATACAAGTACATTTTTATCGACATATAATCAGCACTGTCATAGGGATCATAAATGATTTCTTTTCCTTCTATTGCATAAAAACTACCTACATTCTCTATTCTTGTTAGAAATTCGTTTTCCTTTACTTGAAAGTACGCACAACTTTGAGTCGTTCCAATAAGAAAATTCGGGACCTTCCCTTTTGAAATGGTTAAATCAGCCTTGCCACTTTCTCGAATCAATTCATCAAGAAGAAGTTCAGTCGATATATGTAATCCATAAACCGAATAGTGATTTATTTTTTTTTTCGAATGGTGTGTTATCGTCATATATCTCTATTCCTTCCTATACCTATATAGCAAATCATAACACAAAGTATAAATTTATAAAATCTTTTTATAAATAGATTCTATATTCAATAAAAAGCATTAACCTAGGTTAATGCTTTTTATGTTGATTATTCTCAACTTTATTATTCTTTTAGCTTCTTTGTCTTCTTCTTCTAGTAAATCCACTTGGGCAAAGTAAAAGTCTTTCTGTTAATGCTACTTCTAACTCAACTACTTCTGGTTTTTTCCATTCTTTTTTCATATTAGCACCTCCTTCATCACTTGTTGATATTACTGCTTCTCTATTTGTTTTGCTTTTTTATGTATAAACCTAAACCGGATACACTTGTTCCTAGAAGCATCAATAATCCGATTGGCGTTCCTGATGTTTCCGGTAAAGCCTGAGGTATCACGACAACTTCATCTAATATAATCTCTTCAGGGGTTGGTACCGCTTCAGGGATTTCTACGATTTCGTCTGGTAACTCAATTTCGTCTGGTTCTGGTTCCGGATCTGGTTCTGGATCTGGATCTGGATCTGGATCTGGATCACGATCTCTATTTCTTCTTGTATAACTGAAGTCTCTATAGGTAGTAATCTCTTCATCATCTGCAAAAACCAAATCTTGTGACTCTATTATGACTTCTTCGAAAGCTTCATCTTCAGTGGCTGTTGTGAAAGTTCTTTCTGAATCATCAGATACTCTTGCTGCAATATCACCTTCATCTTCGCCTTCGTCTCCATTACCTTCTTCTTCGGTGCCTTCGTCTCCGTTACCTTCTTCTTCGGTGCCTTCGTCTCCGTTACCTTCTTCTCCGGTACTTTCGTCTCCAGTGCCTTCGTCTCCGGTGCCTTCGTCTCCGCTACCTTCTTCTTCATTGCTTTCGTCTTCGTTGACTTCTTCTTCTTCTTCTTCTTCAACTTCTATAGGTACCAATTCAGTAATTGAACCTGTCATTTCATACGCTTCAATCAATACACCCTCTAATGAAATTCTAAAATTTTCATTAGCCGGTAATTCGCTTTCACTAACTGTTAGAACAACCGATACCGAAAGATCTGCATTTGTAGTAAAATCTTCTGTTAATATAGTTTTGTTATAGGTCAACGCAACATCTAAATCTTCAGTATCAACTTTTGTTCCGTCTGATAATTGAATATAATAATCAAAATTCAATGTCACAACACCGCCGGAACGGCCATAGCTTGGACTGGTTATTATTGCTTCATACTCATCTGGTGACTCTAATGGATTGAGATCTTTGAAATAATTATAAAGCGTTGTAATATCAGGGTCTGCTACAGGTGAATACATCGGTGTTCCATTTGTATAAAACCATACTGCGTATTGAGTTGCTGTAATTAATACACCTTCACTTAATGGATTATCTAGTACCACACCTGCCTCATCAAGATCGTCTTGAATCTCCGACAAACTAAGGTATGGATATGAGTGACCTAGAATAGCTCTAACTTTCTGTTCATTGTTACTATTGCCAAGTGCTGTAATTCTGTCATATACAGCATCTTCCATGATGAAAGTTTCATAGTCTAAGCAATATGCTTGTAATAATTTACCGGAACTTGTTGCAAAAAGATTAAACACAAAAGCATCATACGTGTCATCGCCTTGCTCATAACCATTTGGTTCTTGATTCCATTTGTAATCGGCTCCGAAAGCACTGGTAGAAATTAATAGAGACATAATTAAGATACTCGATATGACCAGACTCACTTTTTTCTTTAATTTATAATTTTTCATAATCTTCTTCTCCTCTACAATAGTCGGATAACGTTATATAGCTACTATTGCCCTTTAAAATAAAGTAATACTAGAATCACGGATTCAATTGCCCTCACAACCTACTAAGATATATGATTGTTTAACTTATTTACTCAATTTTCCGTATGTGGTGCAGTTGAGTTTAATAATTGAAAACAAAAAAAGCTGCTTAATATTTTAAGCAGCCGAACTATCATAGTATATACCTTAGATTCTAGCTTTGCGCCCTTCTTTTTCAAGAAGTTTGCCAACATATGTAATTTATTTGAAACTGATTCCTATTACTCATTATATCACTTTTGTACTATATGTCAATCCTTCCGGTAAGAATTCAAAAAATTATTTTATATAAATATAGATGTCAGACTATACTAATCATTACCCTTAATATTTTTTATCTTTTTTCTTGATTTTCGACTTTGTCACCACCACACCTAAGAGTTTTGCATGAACCACAGCCAACATTTCTCGTGTCTTTACAAGGTGATCTTTGTGACTCTCGTCTAAGGCAGCAACTAATATAACACCATCCACACTCTTTGATAGGACTGTTCCATCTGAATATTTCATAATGGGAGGAACATCGATTAGAACCAAATCATACATCGTTTTCATTTCTTCCATCAACATGATAAATTCCGGTCTTGCAAAAAGTTCCAAGTTCGCAACCGGAGATGTTCCCGCTGTTAAAACACTAAGGCCTTTTATAGCAACGATATCATGAACACATTCTTTTAATTGCTTCTTTTCAAAAATCATATTCGTAAGTCCCGGCATTCTAGGAACTTCAAATAGGTCATAAAGCTTAGGGTGCCTAAAATCCCCTTCAACCAATAGCACTTTCATGTCTGACTGAGCCAAAGACACTGATAAGTTTGTGATGACCGCCGTCTTATCATCATCATCATGCGCACTTGCAAACATTATGATTCTTTTTCCTTCACTGGTATTAAAATGACTCAAAATAGATCGCAAAATCTTATAAGACTCAGATATATATGATTCAGGCTCATTAACAGTGATTATATGTTCTCTTTTCATCAGCGCCCCACCTCCATTTTATAGCCAGGTATCTCGGACAATACGGGTAATCCTAAAAGTTCTTCAATTTCTCTTGCATCTTGCAAACGTTTTTTAGAGGAAAATAATCTAATAATTATAAAAACCATACCAAACAATATTCCTAAGAAACCACCCACAACTATATACATGACATCTGAAGGACCAACTGGATATTCCGGTACAAGTGCTTCATCGATTATCTGAATATTCTCAAGTCCAACAATACCTGTAATTGCTATAGAGAGTTGTTCTGAAAAAGTATTTGCCACCTCAGCTGCAATCTCCGGATCAGGATCCGTATAACCAATGACGAACAAACGCGTCGTACCAACATTCTCAATCATCATGTTACTTCTTAAAACATCAATAGGTAAATCTAATCTAGTGGCTTCTATGACATTCTCAGCTACCCGTCTGGTTCTTAATATCTCTTTATAATCATTTATTAACTGTTGTGATACTTCAAAATCTTGCATTGTCATTCTTGTATTTTCATCTTCTGCCGGTTCATCCCCTATAAAAAGGGTTGTATGTGCTTCATATACAGGAACTGTAAAACTCATTACAAATAAATAAGACAACAATGCCCCTGCTAGAGCAAAAGCCAATAATTGCCACCATCTTTTGACACATGTATTCAGAAATTCCATAAAACTAATCTCTAAGTGATTTTTCATAAATGTCTCCTTTTATAACCATTGTTATACTTCATTGTACCCCATACCTTTAGTATCTCTATTGTTATTTGCTTAAAGAGGCACTACCTCATTTCTTTTCTTGTATCATAGCATACCCGGTTGAACCTAACAAGTTATAGGTTTAGATTATTGTTTTAATCATGCATTCTCAAAATCAATCGCTTCTTCATAACTAATTTCACTAAGGTAACCATCCTCAATTTTCAAGATTCGATCACAGATTTTTAGAGCCGATAAACGATGTGTGATGATGATACACGTGGGTGATTCTTCAAGTGATTGTATTGTTTTCAATACTTCTACTTCCGTTTTTGAGTCAAGTGCTGACGTTGCTTCGTCCAATATTAAGATAGGTGCTTTATGAAGCAGAGCTCTAGCAATAGCTATGCGTTGGGTTTGTCCTTCTGATAACCCGATACCTCTTTCTCCAATATGTGTATTGATACCATTCTCAGCTTCCAAAATAAATTCCCAAGCACTGGCAGCTTTTGTTGCAATCTTCAGTTCTTCTTCCGTTGCATTCTCTTTACCAAGTCTCAGGTTATCTGCTATGGTACCCGAGAAAATATTATTGCCTTGAGGTACGTAAGAAATAAAGCCTCTAGACTTGGTGCTTACCTCATATTCCTTTTCTCGATCTACAATACGTATATCGCCTTTTACCGGGTTTAGTAGTGACATTAACAAATGAATAAATGTTGTTTTTCCCTCTCCTGAAGAACCAATCAAAGCTACAGTTTCACCTGGTTTTATTTCTGTCGTTATGTTTTTTAGAACATAATTGTCTTTATTATAATAAAAGTCCACTTGATCATATTTAATACCTGCCGAAGTCATATCTAGAGAAAAGTCCGCCTCAAATTCACTCTCAAGCCCTTCTATTTCTCTAATTCTTTCAACAGAAGCCAATGCATACACAATCATAGGTATGGAGGCTGCCACAGTAATCAATGGTCCTTGTATATTTCCTATAAGCTGTATAAGCGCCATTAAAGTCCCAAAAGTCGTCGTACCTTCTGCTATCTTCACAGAACCCCATAAGAAAACAAGAAAGAAACCCATCCAGGAGCTCATGGTGACAAGAGAAGTAGATATAACGGTCAGCTTGGTTCTTGAGGCCACTAGATCCACCTTTTCTTGTTGCATGGCTTTGGCTTTGCCGAAGTTCATCTTTTCCAGACAAAATGTCTTAACGACCAACATATTTTGTATCGACTCATTGATAAAAGATCTATACCTAGACTCGACAAGTTGACTTTCCATATATAGTTTTTTTAGACGTTTGGAAAAGACGCGAATAAATAATGCAGCAAGGGGTATGACCGTAATTATTACTATGGCCAATTTGGGATCAATGTAAAATATGGAAATAAATGAACCAAAGACCAGAATACTAAGGGTTATAATATTTGGTATTGTGGAAATAATGACATCTGTGATTTCTTCCACATCACTGGTCATTCTTGTTAGATAATCCCCACTATGATATTTCAAAAATTGCATCCATTTTGTTTTAATGATTTTTGCATAGAGCTTATTTTGTATATTGTTCGAGATTTTTATCTCACCTTTTTCGAGCAATATCGTATGAATGGCGCGTACAGCAATATCAAACAGTATAATACCACCAAGTAAAAGTAAATATTGATTCATCCGTTCAATGTCCGCCGCTGTGGCTGAATCAACTAACCATTTAGTAACCAGGGCTCTGAAAATGCCTAGCACTGCTGAAATGGCACCAAAAAAAATAATTGCAAAAACAAAAGAACTGAAGCCCTTCATCGTAAAAAGCAACCATTTTATATTGATAAATATGTCTTTTGTCTTCTTTTTGTCTATCTTATTGCCGATTTTTTTGTCCATTTTTCCGCCTTTATCCAATGCCTTTATTTGTCAACTCAGACATGATTCTCTTTAATTGTTCTTCAACAGTAAAACCATGCTTTGGTCTTGAAACTCTATAAAATGATGTATTCTTAACTATGAGTAATAATGCCCGATAATAGTCGTTGGTAAAACCAATGGTATCGTATAATGCACCACAGTATATATTTTTCTCGATATATTTGATTTTCTCAATCCCACGAAGTTCTTCTAACAAGACCTCTTTAGAATCGCCTATTCGTATCTCTACAATTGCAGCAAGCGGCATTTTTTCTCCAATATACTGTTCCTCTAATTTTACAATATACTTATTTTCCTCCATACTCGCTAATTTCAAAGTCTTTAGATCATACCCCATCTTCAAAGCTGTATCCGTACATAGTCTTTGTTGTGGAAAAGCCGGATGAACAAGGGCTTGCTGGTTTTGATTCATGGATACCGCCGCTATATCATCGGCGAGAAAACCATAACCGTTTTTTCGAAATGCTGAACTTAAGCTGGTCTTTCCCGCGCCACAATCACCGGTAATAATTATAGCGCTCTGACCCACACTAACCACACTTCCATGAATGGCAACTCTATTTCTCTGAATAAGCAATACACCCATCGCCGTACCCAAAAGATAAACGATAACCCGGTCCATTTCTGCTTCTGGGTAAGGTTCAACAATAATCTCTCGACCCTTTCTTATATAGTATTTAGCAACACTATCTATATCGAAGGCAAACTCAGTTCTTGATAATTGATACTGGTCGCTTTGCTCAAGTACCTCATTTATACACTTTGGCACAGTACCTAATAAAACGCGAACATCTTGTTCGCCATCACTTGTATCAAGCTCAGTGATTTCAAAATCCGAATATAGATTCAAACCAAAAACCTTGTAACGATTTATCTGTTTTTCCATCATCTCTTGACCTCATCTTCTACGTCAATCTACTCAGATTTTGTGTTTTCCATGCAGATTAATCCTCTTTCATACAAATCCGACAAGAAGTTATATACTTCTTCTATGCAGTCTTCTTTGTCCACCTCATACTGCGTTAATAAGTACGCAACAATGGATGCCATCGTCTGAGGTTCATCCAATAATTTCCATATTCTTGTTCCAACTGTATTCATACCGTAGTGTATGCCTTTTTCTGTATCGTTCATCGCCAACTCTCCATCAAAGTCTATGACAATCAACTCTTTTTTTCGTATAACGGCTTCTTTATTAAACTCATCCTGACCCATCTGTTTACCACCTTTCAATAACTTCAGTAAACTTCAAATTGCTTCAAATCGTTATGTAGATTTTACACAAGAAAAGCGTTCTAACGAACGCGTTAAAAAGCTGACTCTTTACGTGAGTTGGCTTTTTTAACATTCTTCTTCATTTTATATTGTTTTATTGATGATTTTTTGTTATAACATTATTGGTGATGTTATGAACAGTAAATCTTTTAAGATAAAAGATATTTTTTCAGACCGTTGGGATGATTTTGTTGCTCTAGGTTATCCTCTACGTCCCGCTATTTTACATAATGTCAGAAAAATCATTAATTGTGGTGATCCTT
Organism: Petrocella atlantisensis; assembly: GCF_900538275.1. Taxonomy (GTDB): domain Bacteria; phylum Bacillota; class Clostridia; order Lachnospirales; family Vallitaleaceae; genus Petrocella; species Petrocella atlantisensis. The sequence continues at coordinate 291,117 of NZ_LR130778.1, forward strand.
CCATGGGTCATGCTCTTTATTTTTGTGACCATTGCGGCAAAATAAAGCATGTTCCATTTACTTGTAAAAGTCGTTTTTGTAATTCTTGTGGTGCCAAATACATTCAAGACAGAGCTGCTTCTATATCTTCCAAACTTATTCAGTGTGAACATCGTCATATTGTTTTTACCATCCCTAAAGAACTTCGCCCTTTTTTTCGCAAGGATCGTTCCTTACTTCATCTTCTTTTTCATGCTTCTGCTGCAACTATTCATGCTTGGTTTTACTCCATTAATAAATCTGAATCTTTCAAGCCTGGTTTTATCTCTACACTTCATACTTTTGGCCGTGACCTTAAATGGAATCCTCATATTCATATGCTTATTACTGAGGGTGCTTCTGGTAATAAAACTGTTTGGCGTAAAATACCTCACATCCCTTTCACTATGCTTCGTAAACGTTGGCAAACTACTTTACTTGACTTACTACATCGTTATCTAGGAGATTCTTTTTATAAACTTAAGACTTCCTTATTCAAAACTTATCCTTCTGGCTTTTATGTCTATGCTAAATCTAACATGCTTTCTAATTCTGTTGATTCAATTAAATATATTATTAGGTATACTGGCAGACCAGCTATGGCTCAGTCCAGAATTCTTGATTATGATGGTGAATTCGTAACTTTTTATAATCGTCATGAAGATAATGAAAAAGTAATTGAAAAGATACATGTCTTTGATTTTTTAAACGTCTAATAGTTCATATTCCTGATGAGCAGTTTAAAATGATTCGTTATTACGGGTTATATGCCAAAAAATATAAACATTCTTCTAAGCTATTTTTACTTATGACTGCATCTAAACGTAAATTTTTCAAACAAAATTCTCATTGGCGTGCACGTCTACTTCTTCATTTTGGTATCGATCCACTCAGGTGCCAATGTGGTAACACAATGAAACTTCTAAATATTTTTGCTACTTCTAAAACCCACCTTCTTGATAAACCGCCTCCTCAGCTTTATAATAGTGCTTAGCATAATTATGGAGGTTAATTAATAATGAATATTTTAGAAGGCTTTACTAAAAATGATGATCTCGTTGAATTTATCTGTACTAAATGTAACTACTCTTTGTGGGTTCCGCGTTTCATTGTAGAAGAATTAGAGCAAGACAATATTTTTGATGGTCTAGATCCATCAACACCACCACAACCAGATTGCCAAGTTTGTGATGGTGCCATGACACCTAAATCTTATATTGGTGTTCGTGGTATAAAGTACGAATATAATAAATAAGTTATTCTTGAATATATCCAAGGTTTATTTTTTATGCCCTAAAAAATATACTCCTTGTTTATTAGGAAAGTAGGACTTTCCTAATAAACAAGAAAAGAAGCTTCGCTTCGTTATGAGCTATGCTCATATTTCTGAACGATTCGACAGGAAATTTCCTTGATAGTTTACATAGCATTGTCTTTCCTAGAGAATATAAATTTAAACTTTTAATTAATGATAGCTTCTTACAATTTCCATGTCAAGTCATTACAAGTATATACTAAATTTTTAGTGGTATCAATAATGATTATCAAAAAAACTATAGACAAAATCATTTTTAAGGATTATAATAATCCACATAGCTACTTTGTCACACATCATTATTACTTAAGTCCAATAGTCGGACAATAAAGAGATAACCGTTAATGATGCAAATAAGTTTGAGGAGGTTAGGGCATGGAAAAATGGATAAAACCAGAGATTGTTGAATTACATTCACAATCCACAGAAGCAGGACACAAAAAAGGAAAGAAAAAAGGTAAAGGTAGGAAACCACCATTTATCGGTACCAGTGGTTTACTTCCAAGATAATTTTTCTTAATCAATCTATAGCATTCAAAGCACTGCCATCACTTTGGTAGTGCTTTTTTCTTATGTACTATTAAAAACACCATTCTAAGTCGGCTCTTTGTCAAATCTTGGGGTAATCCCTATATTGATGAGTCAACCAAGTCTCTAAGTGAAAAAAAGCTTAGGGACTTTTTTAGATGAAGTTAGATGTTCTTTTTACAACCCTAATACAAGCTGGGGATAGAATGAAAGGGGGTTTTAATGGTGGGTCCCATGAAAACCCTTCCACAGTGTGTATGACTACGGCCTCCGGTTGGTGCGTCCTGCACCAAAAGTCGGCGGTCTGCATCCATGCAGACTTGCTTAAGTCACACACACTGCTTCCAGGAACTTCATGGTCGGTGCTAACTAACATGGTATTATTGGTACCTTTAACTCATCATGTGGAGTATACGATTTTTAAACCTATTGAAATTACGCATACCATATGCATTTCTTTTAAGAACCTTAATCTTATTGTTAACGCCTTCTGTATAGCCATTCGTATAAGGACAAGTAAAGGAGTTAAGAATATACTTTTGCCAGTTTATGATGGTATTCATACACGTTATAAACTCGGGTTCATTCTGTGTTGCTACAAAAACGTACCATTCTTTAAGGCGTTTTAATGCTGTATCCTTATCTGGAGCATCTACAAAGTCATAGAACTTTTCCTTAAGAAGATAAGCTGTCCTAAGCCTTGAGGATGTATCAAGCATGACGCTTACTTGGTCGACTTGCTCATCTGTTAAAAATCGACGTCTTTTTAATAGTAGGTGTCGGCTTCTTTTGAAGTATTTCCTTCTCGTCTTGTAAAATTTTTTCTGCTCTTGTTTTCTAACCCGATCAAAGGCCCATGTTATCTGTCTAATCCAATGATACTTGTCTATGACGATTGTTGCATTCTTAAAATAGGTTTCAGCAATATCGCGATAAGGCTGCCACATATCCATAACAAAATAAGCTACTTTATCACGGTTCTTAAAGCGTCTGAAGTAGTCAGAAAGGATATGATGTTCGCGACCAGGCAAAATATCTAAGACCTTTTTATTAACCGGATCAGTAAGAATACCTTGATATTTGCGTCCCGCATTACCCTTAAATTCATCAATAGACAGCACTCTGGGTAAAGAGGTATTGGTATAGTCGATAAATTTAAAGAGTCTAAAAATAGTGGTTATAGAAAGATTACAATGTTTAGCAATATCGGTCATGGAATGTGTAGAACGCATTCTATCAATGACATACTGGACTAAACGCGTAGACATTCTAAAATAGCGAGGAAGAAAAGTATTCTTCTCATAAAACCGCTTATTACAATGATTACAAGTATAACGACGCTTACGATAATGAAACAAAGTATTGAGGCCAAAAGCAGGAGCATCTTTAAACACTTGAAACCTGTAATCATGTACTTTATCGGTCTTTTGATGACAATGGGGGCAATGATGAGTTCTTCTGGGTAATTCACAATAGATGTGTAATGCATCAGGGTCATTTTCGATTTTAGTTACGATTATGTCTTTTAATCCTAACAGTTTTTCGATATAATGGTTATTGAGCATAAGCTTTACCTCCTTGTTGTTTGGTTGTGGTGACTTTATTTTACAAGGGATTTAGTTTATGCTCAACTTTTTTTGTAAAAAAATAAATGTTGAGGTGAATATCTCACCCCAACATTTATTATAGAACCTCTAAGTCATGATTGAACTTAAAATGGTGTTTTTGATTTAATTATTAATTGTATTGTCTAACTAAAACTTTGTTACAAGTGCATCTGTCAAATGTGAATAACCACTGTTACTAACAAATCTTTTATATACACTACTTCGTACTCTAATGTTATTACCGGTAACTGTCGCAACATCTGTTAAGATGTTATAGAAAGCATATGTTATAGGCGCTTCTATTGTGTTGCCACTTAATAGAATGGATTTACCTTTTTTACCGGTTGTCGTATTGCTTCTGCTGTCCACCATATTTACCAGAATTAACCCAGTTCCCTCTTCCAAAGGATGTTTTCCTGACTGATCAATTTGAATATCATTGTCCTTAATCTCAACAGTTGGTTGGATAGTATCTGTTAACCTTACTTTTGTTAAGGACCCAAGTGCATATTTTGCTTTTATGATATTGTTGTTGAACGTAAAATTCTTAATCTCGTCACTGGATTTGACAAATCTCAAATCATACACATCAAATAGATTGTTTTCAATGGTATAGTTGTTCGCTGTTGTTGTTAAATCATAGAAGTAAACAAATAAATCATCTTTTGACTGTCCTACTTTTTGTGCAAATGATTCTTCAACGATGAAAGTATTATTTGCATACAAACGCTCTACAGGTATATTATTTACTTTTCCACCTTTTGACTTCATCAGCGAATTGTATATTTTGTCCGGATGGAAAGTGATGTTATTTTTCCAAGTATTGTTAGTATATGTTACATAACGTGAACTCAAATAAGCATCATAAACGGACATATTGAAATTAGCTTTTAAGCCTTCTACATGATTAGAATCATATTTTACTCTAACATTTTCTGTTAGGACAAATGTCAAGTACATACCGCCACCTTCAGCAGCCCACCAATTATCATCATTTTCAACGGTGTTGTTATATACATATATATAATCTTTAGCTTCAAATATCTGATTGCTATACTTTATACCATTTGTTATTGCTGCATTAAAGAATATATATTTGAAATTATTAACATAGTTGTTGCTCACTTCAGCATATCTTAAAGGTATATCCGTTAAGACGATGAAGGAAGATAAAGTATTTGTTACGCGATTATTCTTAAAAACAAACTCATCTACACCAAAATCAACTGAATTAGGATTAACACTTTGATCACCACTTAATCTGTATAAGGAAATATTACCTTCAAAAAAACTATCTTCTACGATAACTTGATTAATCTTAGTCTTATTCCTTGTGCTACTAGAAGCAATAAACAATATGCTTGAATTATTTAAATTCTTGAATCCAATGTTTTTTAGTGTCAAATTCGTCACTTTATTTGGATCAAACAAAGTTGTATTGCTACTGTTGTCGAAAATAAGTTCTGAACCATCGGTGCCGACAATTTCAATGTTCTTATTGGTAATACTTTGGCTTGTTGTACCTATGTAGTAATCGCCGTCAATAACAATACTTCCATATTGATTAATCATTTTATTTAATAGTGTTGCGTTATTATTTGCACTGGAAGTACTATTTGGAACTAGTCCATATGCACTTGCTAGTGGTCCATCAGCCGCCGCTGCTTCTGCTGCTGCTTGTGCTGCTGCTTCTTCTGCTGCCGCTTGTGCTGCTGCTTCTTCTGCTGCCGCTTGTGCTGCTGCTTCTGCCGCTGCCGCTTGTGCTGCTGCTTCTGCTTCTGCTGCCGCCTGTGCTGCTGTTTCTGCCGCCGCTTGTGCTGCTGCTTCTTCTGCTGCTGCCTGTGCCGCTGCCGCTTCTGCCGCTGCTGCTTCTTCTGCTGCTGCCTGTGCCGCTGCCGCTTCTGCTGCTGCTTGTGCTGCTGCTTCTTCTGCCGCTGCTGCTTCTGCTGCTGCTTGTGCCGCTGCTTCTTCTGCTGTAGTATCGTCTGGTTCTTCTACTACTGGTTCTTCTACTACTGGTTCTTCTACTACTGGTTCTTCTACTACTGGTTCTTCTACTACTGGTTCTTCTACTACCGGTTCTTCTACTACCGGTTCTTCTACTACTGGTTCTTCTACTACCGGTTCTTCTACTACCGGTTCTTCTACTACCGGTTCTTCTACTACTGGTTCTTTATCCGGTTTGCCGCCACCTGGCATAGATGATCCACCGCCACCGCCGCCACTACCTGGCATTTTTGATCCACCGCCCATGTTGCCACCAGCCGGTTGTTCCGGTTTAACTTTTGCAAGAACACTTTCTTTATATAGATTGATTTCTTCATCCTCTATTTGTTTCAATTCTTCTAGTAATGCTTCTTCTAGTAATGCTTCTTGCCCTTTAATCTTAATATCCAATTTATCTATTTTTGTTATATCAATTTTGTTGTCTTCAACTAACTTTTCAACAAGTAGCTTATCTTGTCCTTTTAGGTTTACTTTTAAGGTATTGTAAGATACTTCTGCTACATCGCCTCTTGTGAATTTCTTGGAGTTTATGTCACTGTTCTTGATAATACCAACTTCAACTGCTTTCTCAGCAGCATTTGACCATGTAAAGTCATTTTTGTCATCATCATACCCAAGTGATCTTAACATTAAGGTTAAGTATGATTTTTTATCCATTTCACTGGATGAACCAAACTTTTCTTTACTCACACCTTTAGTTATGTTGAGTTTGTAGGCATATTGAACATAGCGTTCGCCCCATGCCGGTACATCTTCAAAATCTACAACTTTCTCTTTAAAATCTTGTGCTTCTTCTTCAATGCCTAGCATTCTCATCATCATGACAAGACCTTCTAGTCTTGTAGGTTCACGGTCAAGTTCAAAACCTTTATCACTTCCGTTGAACATCCCTACTTCTGATAATTTGTCAGCGTACTCATTGGTTACAATTTCTTCTGCATGTACATTAACTTGTACCATGCTGGCAACAAATATTGCTGCCATGATCCAACTTACTACTCTTTTCATTGTGGTTCCCTCCTGTTGGAAACTGGCTACCTTTTAAGGCCCTTTAGTTTTGCGTCCCAGCCTTTCGACTGGTTTGCTCTTATCATTGGAGTGTTTTTGTATTCTTCTACCAAATCTGTTTTTTTTCAACAAAAAAACTTCCCTTTGGAAACTGGCTGCCATTTTACAGGCCCTTTAGTTTTGCGTCCCAGCCTTTCGACTGGTTTGCTCTTATCAGTATGAAGTATTACATTTAAACACTAGTTCCTATGATCTTTATTGATTGATTTTATTGTATGTATATTCTCTCTGTCTGAATCTAATCGAATAAAGATTAACTACTGAATACATCGTATCATCTAAGGTCAGCAGGGTAAATAGGTATTAGTGTTTAGGTTTTCGGACTCTAAGTCCTATCCCGAATTTATTTTTTTGTTATAATACATTACATTATAAAATAGTTTTAATGTCCTATCATTAATCGTAGCTTTCGAGCTATTTCTTATTAATGTCAATCTTTAATAGTTGGGGATGTTCATCATTATTCACCATACTCACAAAACGCTCGCCAATAACAGTAATGCTGTTATCATCCACTTCAATTTTCTTTGCAATGGTGTTATACATAAGATACGTCAGTGGTGCAACAATCGTATTACCCTTCATTTCAATCAGTTCAGCTTTTTGGGTGTTTGTCTTGGTACTTCTGTCGTCCACCATACCAATCATACGTAATCCCACATCATCTCCAGATGGATGGTCATTCGTTTGTTCTATTTCAACTGTATTGTTATTCACCTGTATTGTTGGCAAATCGTCATCCGTCAACCTTATGATTACCAAAGAACCTAAGGCATACTTAGCTTTAATGACATTATTATTAAACTTAAAGTGACTGATCAAATCACTGGATTTTACAAACCTCAGATCATATACATCAATAATATTGTTTTCAATCGTATAATTGTCTGCACTGGTCGTTAAGTCATAAAAATAGACAAAAAGATCTTCTTTGGATTGACCGAGTCGTTCTGCATAAGACTCTTCTATAATAAATGTATTATTGGTATAGACTCTATTGACAGGAACACCGTTGACATTGCCACCTTTGGATTTGATTAAGTTGTTATAGATCTTATCTTTCTCAAAGCTTACATTATTAATCCACGTGTTGTTGGTATAGGTTACAAATCTTGAACTAAGGTATGCATCGTATAAAGAGACGTCAAAATCCGCTTTCAAACCTTCAACATGGTTAAATTCATATAATACTTCAAGATTTTCAACTAAAACAAAAGCATGATAGCTACCACTACCTTCTTGGGCCCACCAATCATCATCATTGATGACTGTATTATGATGCACATGCATATAATCTCTTGATTCAAAAATCTCATCCTCGTATTGAATGCCATTGGTTATACTCGCATTGAAAAAGACATACTTAAAATTGCGAATGTCATTATGCCCTATTTCAACATGTCGTAGTGGCATATCGGTTAACACAATAAAAGAAAGCGTCGTATTGGTTACTGTATTGTTATTAAATACAAACGTGTCAATACCAAAGTCTACAGTATTTGGATTCATACTTGTAACGCCTCGATCTCGATAGAGAGATATTTCCCCATCAAAAGTAGAATCCTCAATAATAATCTTATCCGTCTTCGTTGATTTGCCTTCATCACCATGGTGCACAATGAATAAAGACTTCTTTATATTTAGATTAACAAATCCAAGATTTCGAATCGTCAAACTTTTTAGTTCATTTGGATCAAATAAAACGGTAATGTCTTCATTGTCAAAAATCAATTCGGCACCATCCATCCCGATGATTTCTATTTGATTATTTGTCACATCCTCATCGGCATATCCGATATAATAAGAGCCGTCAATCGTTATACCACCATTGTTATTCAGAGCTGTCGTAAAAATATCCGCATTACTATCCCCAGCATCCGCATTGTCTTTCGCCATGCCAAGCTCACTGGCTTTCTTATACTTCGATTGTTCCTCTACCATGTTAATCGGTTCTTTTTCTATGATTGGTACTACTTCAACAATAGGCACTTCCGGCTCATCTGTTGAAGTCTTATCTTCTCCGTTGGAATAAAACATAACTATCAGTGATAATATTACCAACACACCGATTATCAGTAAAAATCTATATGGGTATGCAATTTTCATCATCATTCTCCTTTATATACGTCTAACCTTACAAGTCATTTTTTGTTTCCACTTCTTGACTGTTTAATCTTAATACGTTCATCATATATTCTTTTTTTAATACAAATTCTTCATCATGGGTAAATAGGAAAAACTTCTCCTTGGTGCCCTTTTTATTACTTAAGCTCTTCTGTAGTAATCGATGTATCCATGCTATCGGAAGTAAAAATCTATACCTACCGACATAACTATAGTTCCCAATTATAACACTTGAGGGTGGAAATAACAATTCCATATAAACATCCAATTTGCTTTTTTTCTTAAAGGCATCTTTATATTTATCATATTGGTTTGCAATACGCATACGTTCAGAACCATTGCCAAAAGAGCCACCTTCCACTATGTATTCAGCAAGAATCCGGATAACTGTCGATTCAGGGTCATACAACCATTTAACTTTTCCTACATCCATTCCCAAATAATAATGGCACAATGTAGTAATAGAACGGTAAAACTCACCATACCCAATGGCCTCAAAGAAAGCCAATTGGTCGTCATGATTAATCTTATGGTATTTGGCAAAATATTTGAAATCCAGAAGAAATCTCAGTCCAAAGCCTGCCTCTTTTAAATGCTTCATCATATGTAATACAATATAAGTAAAATGCACCTCCGGTTGTGGTGCCATAATGGTTCCTACCATCGTCTCGACTTTAATTGGCTGATGCCATAACTTTTCCATAAAACGATGGACATAAGGTTCTCTATCTGAATGAAGTACTGCATGATGTAACTCAATACTCAAAGCATCATTTCTAAAAAGTCGCATCTTTATATGTATTCAACTTCGAGTCCGTAATATACTCTAATTCTAATAGCGCTTCTTTAGCCTTATCAAAATCCTCTACATGCACCAAAATATCATAGTCACCCATGCTACGGGTAAAAGGTTCTGGATAGGTCTCAGCTATAGCAATACCTTTTAAGACCAAATATTGTATCCCTTTTTGTCCAAAGATCTTTCCCACTTCACAAAGATCTTGCAAGATTTTTCTATAATCTAACTTATACATAAAAAGCTTTTTCTTGAAAAAAGAAATGTCTCCCTGACCACTCTTATATTCTAACCAATAAGCATAGAGCATCAGATTATGCTTGGCAAAAAAATCATAATCATCATCACTCAGTTTATTATTCAAAGCAATACGTGTTAAGTAATTGTAATAGGTTTTATATTCCATGGATAATCTCCCTCATTAATCCAATATTGTTATAACTAATCCCTACTGTACAGATCTCTTGTATATACTTTATCAACCACATCGGCTATCTCTTCTGTTATGCGATTAGCAACGATGACATCCGCTTGTTTCTTAAATTCTTCTAAGGACTTAACCACTTTTGAATTATAAAAATCATCAGAAGTAAGTGCCGGTTCATAGACAATCACTTCAATACCTTTTGCTTTGATTCTTTTCATAACACCCTGGACCGCTGACTGACGAAAGTTATCTGAATCTGTTTTCATGGTCAACCTGTAAATACCGACAATCTTTGGTTTTCTATTTATAATCATGTCTGCAATATGGTCTTTTCTCGTCCTGTTCGCATCCACAATAGCCGACATAATATTTTGTGGAATATCTGAATAATTGGCTAGAAGTTGCTTGGTATCCTTAGGTAAACAGTAACCACCATAACCAAAAGATGGGTTGTTATAATGACGCCCGATGCGAGGATCCATACTAACACCTTCAATGATACTACGTGTATCCAGGCCTCTTACCTCTGCATAGGAATCTAACTCATTAAAGTAAGCAACACGCAGAGCCAGATAAGTATTTGCAAAAAGTTTTATCGCTTCCGCCTCTGTTGATCCTGTAAATAGAACGTCAATATCTTCCTTGATGGCGCCTTGTTCAAGGAGATTAGCAAATACCTTTGCACGCTCTGATTTTTCTCCAATGACAATTCGAGAAGGATATAGGTTATCGTATAGTGCTTTGCCTTCTCTTAGAAATTCAGGGGAGAAAAATATATTATCGCATTCAAACTTTGCCTTTACTTCTTCTGTATAACCAACAGGTACGGTGGATTTGATGATCATAACGGCGTCCGGGTTAATCGATAACACATTCGCAATAACCGCTTCAACGGACCTGGTATTAAAATGATTCATGATAGGATCATAATTGGTCGGTGTTGATACAATGACAAATTCTGCATCTTTATAAGCCAGATAAGCATCGGTAGTAGCGGTTAGATTTAGATCTTTATTCTTAAGATAGGATTCAATCTCCGGATCGACAATTGGTGATACACCTTCATTAATCATATCTACTTTTTCTTTTATAATATCAAGTGCAATAACTTCATTGTTCTGAGCTAATAATATAGCATTGGACAGACCAACATAGCCTGCTCCTGCAACTGTTATTTTCATATAAATGCCCCCTCGTTTTTTCCTCAATTAACCATGTATGGTTAAGGTGTCAAGCCTTGTCCATAGTACTATTATAGTACTTCTTATACCATTTGACAAACTGACTTAAGCCTTCTTCAATCGTCGTCTCCGGCTTAAAATCTATGTCCTTTTCAAGATCAGATACATCTGCATAAGTTCTAAGAACATCCCCCGGTTGCATATCCATAAACACCTTCTCTGCTTCTATCTGAAGCAGCTCTTCAAGGACCTGAATAAACCGCATCAATTTTACCGGATTGTTGTTACCAATGTTATACAGTTTATAAGGTGCAAAACTTGTACTAAGATCGTCTTGACTTTCATTCCAGTCTGTTTTAGCACTCGGAATTTGATTCAGAAGCTTATGGATACCTTCCACGATATCATCTACATAGGTAAAATCCCGTTCCATCTCACCTTTGTTAAAGACTTTAATCGGCGTACCTGTTATCATATCCTTAGTAAAGGAAAAATAGGCCATATCCGGTCTTCCCCAAGGTCCATAGACAGTAAAAAAACGAAGTCCCGTTGTAGGAATGTTATAGAGATGACTATAAGTATGTGCCATCAACTCATTGGATTTTTTCGTAGCTGCGTAGAGAGACACAGGATGGTCTACATTGTGATTCGTGGAAAAAGGTACGACCTTGTTGCCACCATATACTGAACTGGAGGATGCATAGATCAGATGTTTAACCGGATTATTTCGGCATGCTTCTAGGATATTCATAAAACCAATAAGGTTTGAATCCACATAAGCATAAGGATTGGTTATGGAATACCTGACACCTGCCTGGGCAGCAAGATGAATCACATATGCCGGTCTATGTTCTCTAAAAACACAATCCACTTCAGTTTTATCTTTGATATCTGTTTTATAAAAAACAAAATTATCATACTCGGTCAACATGGCCAATCGGTCTTCCTTTAATTGTGGTTCATAATAATCGTTCATATTATCCATTCCAATAACAACGTGACCCTTTTCCAGTAGTCGTTTCGACATATGAAAGCCTATAAAGCCTGCTGCACCGGTTACCAATATCTTTGTATCCATATCTTATACCTCCGCCTTATCTATCTCTATCTATGTGGGTTTTTCTCAATCTTATTCATAATATACTCAACGATCTTTTCTGAAGATTCACCGGTCTCATTGGTTGTGTAAAAATCAAGAATCGCTTTACAATTATCAGGTATCTGATCCATATCTAGTTTTTCCAGTTCATGTATTAATTCTGTATTGTTTTCAACAATAATAAAAGGTGTGTCATCAATATCAAAATAAAAAGTTCGATCCCTGTCAATATAGGCCTCTCGGTCAGACTGGAAAAGAATAATCGGTTTATTAAGTAGTGCAAGATCACCGGCACTGGAAGAATAATCTGTTATCAAAAAATCTGTTATAAACAACAAATCATTCATATCTTCTACAAGATTACCGTTTTTGATTTTATCATAGTCCTTTGGAATGCCTTCAATACCGCCAACAGCACTATGGGCCCTTACAACACAGCACCATTCTTCCTTGAACTTATCTTCAAGTACTTCCAATATTTTCACCAAATCAATACCATCACTAGCTTGCTTCCCGCCGGATTCAGACGCTTTACGTCTTAAGGTTGGTGCATACAGGAATATCTTCACTTCAGAGCCGATACCCATGAGTTGCCTCAATTTTTTATCTATGACTTTTTTCCTTTCAGGATCATTTTTCGCCAACATATCATTTCTAGGTGTACCGTTATTAAGGGTAAGCCCATCAAATCTAAAAGCAGTCTCATGCACACTTTTTCCAAACTCCGAACCCGAAACCATAACATCACATATATCTTTTTCAAGGATACGGAAGGTTTTTGGCAAAAAGGTTGAATTATACAGAACTTTTTTGAAGCCTCGATCTCCATGCCACGTCTGAACATAGATTTGATTCTTACCTTTATATGTATATAAAGGTTTACAGAAATTATCCACCCATATTTTTGAAGTGGCTAGAACTTTTAGTGCTTCTAAGGTGCCTTCTTTCACACACTTCACATACGCCGGTACGATATCCGCTTTTTCTTCCGGGCGAAGGAAAAGCCAGACAATTTCTATTTCCGGTTGTAATGCATGAAATTTTTCTGACAACGCTCTTGGATTATCTGAATAGGATAAACCGTTAAAGCTAATAAAGACAGCCCGATTTTCATCAACACCCAGTATTTTGTTACAAAAAAACATATAAGCCTTTCTATAATAATCAAAAAGCTTGCTTACACTGCTGCCGACCAAAGGTATCTTTTTAACCCACATTTTAATTTTCTTCATTTATACGCTCCTCTTCATCAATTATTACATTTTTCTTTTTACTTTGTAGCATTTTTTTTAATTGTCCGGATTGAATGGTTTTATTAATTGTTGTACGATTAATAAAATAAATATAACCTAAGTAAATAAAAAGTATCAGAATCTTGTACATAAGATTCATCCAATAAAAAGATGATATATACTTGGTATAACTAAAATACAAGCCTATGAACATAAAACCAAGGCTGGGTAAGATGACACCCATCATTCTTAGAACGCTATAACCTATAGAGTCAAATTGCCTACTTAGATAAACCACGATTGCAACCACAATAAACTTAGCTAAAATAAACGATAACGCCGCTCCAAATGAACCTAGTAGCGGAATCAAAAGATAGGCAATTAGGATATCGGCTAAACTACCTGTCAAGGTGGCAATAAAAAGCTTCTTCGTAGCAGCCTTGTAATACATCACCACATTCACATAGAAGTAATATATGGATTTGATTGAAAACCCAATAACCAAAACCGGAATGATGGTCCAAGACATATAATAGCGCTCACTCGTTACTATCATGATGATTTCTTGAGAAAACAACCCAACACCCATATAAATAATGGAATACAGGATCAAAAGAAAATCTGAAAGCTTAACAATCTCAATCTTACTGTGCTCATCCTGATTGTTCATCGTTATAAAAAACCAAGGTTGGAAAGCCTTATTCACAGAGGTCTGAACCATATCGATGAGTGAAGCAAACTGCATAGAAATACTATATAGACCAACCAAGGCCAGTGTTCCTGACTGGTTAATCAGCACCCTAGATATTAAGCTGGCTATCCGTGTTGATAGATTATGAGGCATAAGTGGTATAGAATAAGTTAAAGTCTTTTTAAGGATTTTCCGATCTAGACCAAATGAAAAAAGATCTTCTCTTCTCAAATCATAGATCATATAAAAGAAATACAAACCATTGATGATTAATTGGGCGAGTAAAAAGCCAACCGCCCCGTATCTGAAAACCACAACAAATAAGATTTTCAAAACAACCGTCAGTCCAAATACTATGAGGTTAACAATAACCAGCTTCTTACCTTGTTGTCTTCCTTGCATAATACTTTGATGTAAAGAGTGTAGAGATACAAAAACCAGCAACAATATCGCCAAAAAAACGATTGGGAAAAATACAACACCATCAAACATCCACTTTGCAATCTGATTTCTAAAAAGAAGACAGAACAGGAAAAAAACAATATTTGAAAGGATAATAAACGTCACCAATGTACTATAAAGCTTTTTTAGCTGACCATGATCATCCTTGAAATCAGCATAAAAACGAACCGCAGCTGAATACAGCGAAAATGCAACAATGAATGTAAAAACTGCTACGAACCCGTTGATTAAACTTATAATACCAAAATCGTCCGGGGTCATAAACCTTGTGTATATTGGTAATAACAAAAATCCTACAGCTTGAATCAGCATGGCACTAAAAATATAAAAAACTGAATTTTCAAGCACTTTCTTTTTTTCGGTCATAATCCTGTCGATTCCCCTTTATCCCATTACACCAACTTAAGTGATGTTCTAATTATTCCTTGTTGGTAATTCTATCCAGTTACCCATCTCGATTTCGAAAGCCTCCGGCCGAAAAGCACCCGTACCGCTTTCATGGAAAAAGGTTAACTCACCAAAGTACAAACGGTCTTCCACGATGTAAAAGTCAACCCGAACATGAGGAAATCCTTGTGCTAATATGCGACTAAGGTCTAACATCTCCTTAAGTTTATCCGGCTTTTCAATGATATAATGAGGGTCTCTTGGGTACTTAATCTCACCCTCTAACAGGTTCCAGTCCAAGTCATAGATATTTCTCTTATGGGCTACAAAACGATCAAAATCAACCTCTATGACTTTAGGTTCACCATTAAAGCAGAAAATCTTATAGTCCCTCAGTTCGCCTACATCCATCTCTTCTAAGTATTTTTCACAAACGATTCTGGGTTTGATATCCTTATAGACCCATTCTCTTTTTGTCCAATGGTAGTTCCTTTTCAGCCAATGGCGCATTATTTTTTGGGCTTTTGGCCAATCCAACTCCTTTTTATCTTTACAGATAATATTGAACCCGGATCCATGGGTACCTTTTAAAACAAAGCTGTCTGGCAACTGATTTATGTCAATGTCTTCAACTTTGTCATAGACAGCAATCAGTTCGTTCAAATATTGTGCACCAATAGTATTCTCAATAATTTTTCTAACCTCATATTTGTCTGCACACAAGGTCGCTTTTGAATCTCTCCAATAGAGCTTCAACCATTGTAATTTATCGTTGTACTTGACTGGTGCATCTAGAATCACTTCTCTTTCCAGATGCTTTCTGAATTTTTTTTTAACCAGTTGTTCATCTGTCATACAATATTTACTATAGGTTTCCTTTATACTTTCATAAATATACTTGTTCGTTTCATGTTCTAGAATTATTTTTTTTATTATTTTTTTCATAAATTCTCCTTGTTTTTCCTAAGTGACCCAATCTCCATATTTGTTTTTGTTTTGATTGAAATATAGGCACTTGCAACAGACATTATTATGACAAAATGTTTAGATTCATAGTAGACCAAAGATGTTCCGATAAAGAAGTAAGCAATAATGATACCGATAAATGTATACTTAAGCATTTCTTCATTTTCAAATAACCTAAGTTTCATCATATCCCATATAACACTAAGATGACCTAAATAGTAAACCAGCAATCCTATCAGGCCGGTACCAACCAAAACCTCAATGAAATTATTATGAGCATAAGTGTACCTACCACCTGGAGAATCAACATATAACTCCCTATAATTATTGATACCAAAACCGAAAAGAGGCCTCTCTTTCCAGTACTCGATTCCTTGAAAAATCATATATGACCTCGCATTCATAGACCCTTCGTCTGTTCCTCTTCCGGTGATGAAATTAAACATATTTTCAATTCGTTCGCCCAAGATATCATAGAAAATTGGGTTGTTAAATATAATATAGTACCCAATCCACAGAAACAAAATAATCATAAGAATTGCCTTGGTACGATTCATGTAACTATCTTTATTCTTTAAGTAAATAATCATCACAATGTTTAAAAATAAAAACAAAATAGATTTTCTAGATCCTGTAAGGATGATAACACCCACCATAACAAGAAATATAGGTATATAAATAAACTTTTGTTCCGTAACAATTAAATAAAATGCGAATATAGATGAAATGCCAATAATCATGCCAACTTCATTTTGATTACCCAGTTCACCACCCATTCTAGATAATACATCGAAATTTGAAATATTTAGAATATAAACACTAGCACAAAAGCCTGAGAAGATAAAATATCGAATTATTTCATTGATTTTTTTACAGTCATCAAGGTAATTAACTAGAGAGAAAGACAATATAAGCAGTTGTATTAAAGTTATAGATTTAGAAAGCACCAGGTTGGCATCAATTGCAATAAAATAGGTTGTCAAACAAACTATAATAAAAGCAGTAGACATGATTACATATTGACTGATAAGTAAATTCTTATTCTGAAGTATAATTTCAATCCATATCAAAGCAACCATCACTAGGCCAATTATATTGCTATAAATATAATAATCTACTCTAAACGTAAATAAATAAAGAGAAAAAATATAAAGAAACAAAACTACTCGAATTATACCAGTCCATGTTTTAGATTCCATAATAAACCCCAATCATAAAATTTCTTCCCACAGTTTCATTATCTTGTCTACGCCAAATCCAATAGCTCTGCTTTTCGCCTTCTTTGCGTATGACTCACGTAGTGTTTGGTCTTCAATAATTTTAATCATAGTCGATGATAAACACCTTTCCTCTTTTGTCAGAGCATCTGATGCCATATACATCACACCGTCACACTCCGGCGTTAAGATACCGTAGGTTTCATATGTAGTATCTGTGCAGATGGTATCAAGTGGGGTGTCCGGTGCCAAGATTTCCCTTGGACCTGATATGCAATCCGAAGCAATTACCGGTAATCCGCATATCATGGCTTCACATAAGGCGTTAGGAAACCCTTCATAAAGAGAAGGCAAAACAAAAACAGAGGCTTTTTCAAAATACTTATAGGGATTTTTTTGAAATCCAAGAAAATGAACATCCGTCTCTATTTGTAAGTCTTTTGCCAGTTGACTTAAGTATCCGCTTAATTCGCCTTTACCCAGTATAATCAACTTGGCATCTTTGATTACCTTTTTCACCTCAGCAAAAGCCCTTATAAGGTGCCAATGACCTTTTTGACTATCTAGTCTTCCAGCGGTGATGACTGTCGGATGTGTGAATATTGCTAATTCCTCATCCATCATAGGGTCACTGGACAATTTCTCAATAACCGCCAATTCATAAGGGTTGTAGATTGCCATAATCTGATGTTTTTGATCGAAACCATATTTCTTCACCAAATCATTACAGATGACTTGAGAAACCGCCACGATTTTATCCGCTTTTTTATACAGGTGTCTCATGGCCATATTGTTAAGGGCACCCATCAAGCCCCTATTATTTTTCTCCATATTGTTTCGAACGGATACTATAGTCCTACCCCGTCCTCTTGATAGAAGATTCAATATATTAGAACCATTGAGCATACTTATGGAAGTGTCAATGGCCAGTACTTTCTTTAGTTTTCTGGTCTTAACCAATCTTTGTATAAGATTCATGCCTTTTATAAGGGGGTTCGTAGATGCGCCTGATTTCAAAGATATCAGTTCACCGGAATACGCATAATCCTGAATCTTATCATCATTTACAATCACATAGACTTTGTGTCCGGCATTATGAAACGCGTTAGATAGTATGGTCGCCACTTTTTCAGCCCCGCCTGTGCCGATTTGGGGAATAATAATTGCAATATGCTTCATATCAAAAACTCCTTCATGTACCCTATCCTATAATCGTATATCAAAAAATGCCAAGCACATCTTGTTAACAAATGGAAGGGTGACTACAACACAACGTATGGTTTCTTTGCGAAGATAGTACAAGCTTCTATAACTTTCTTCCACATGTATCTTACCTTCTGTTGATACAAAGGCAATCGTCTCTCCCGCCATCACAAGTCCAAAACCACCGTCATCTACTTGAACATCACAGGGTGTATGAAAAAGAAAAGTACATGTTTGTCGATCTGCCTTTACCTTTACCTTGTCTATTAGTTTATAGCCAAATTCGGCATGCTTAATGATTCTGGTGTGTCGGTAACCATTTTGTGATACTATCGTGCCTTGTATTTGTTTATGATTATAAATCATTTTTTCTCTCTTGGTCCAATTCATAACCATAAAAGCACCTTTTTTGTTCATCTGATCCAGATCCGGAATCACAGCTGTATTATGACCGGCTGTAGATGCCAAGTACTTACCAAGATCACTGGCATAAGAATACGTGCCTGCATCACAAAAAATATTAATGCCCTTATGCCATAACTCTATGTGCAACTGATCCATATGGGCAGGTCTGGTTTTATAATCTTGGGCATAGGTCATAACGAACCCATCTTTGTGTCTCAGCGTGAAGAAGCCGGACGCCATAAAGTTAGAAGGAACACGGTATACCCGAGCAACCGGCATATGCATTTCACCTATAAACCAGAGCATTTCTTCATCATATGGACCATAATCATACAATCTTTTTCCTTCAATCAGCCCATATATGGTGCCTAGAACCGGTCTATAATCTCGATAGCCACAGGTGGTAAGGGGGAAAATCAGGGCACCATCATTGGAACCATAATTCGGTAAGTCTCCATCTTCTGTCTGAACCTGAAACAATTGTAAAACACTTTTCTTAATCAATTCCGACTGTGCTATACTCAGACCCGTTTTATGACTCACTTTATAGAGACATTCAACAATCTGAAGGGTAAACCGATGGTAATTGAAAGAATATTGACTAAAGCCACCATCGGACATAAATTGATTTTCAATCTCTTTGTCCATCAAAGTATAGCCTTTCCTCACCCGTCTAAAGTCTTCACAACACCATGCACCAACAATCATACCCAGTATTTCTGTAAAGGTGTGGTTGTTTTTAATGCATTTATGGGCATAGAAGAAATTCGATAACACTTTTTTATAGCTTCCTTCAACCAATAACTTAACCGCATCCTCATCTGTCTGATCTGTTAGATCGTAGCCCGAGAAAACGCTGTAAGCCATGAGAACATTCACCATACGCAATGAAGCTTCTTGTCCGCATTTAAAATTGGCGCCATAGCCATATGGATTATGCTTCAGCCAGTCCTTCAGTTGCATAGAAAAGGTCTTATAATACTTAGCATCTCCTGTCAACATATAGGCTCTGGCAAAATACAAAAAATGTGTCAACCTGGAAGCTTCCCAAACCACTTTGATGTCCCCAAGACTTTGATCAAAATCAGGGATTTTATACCATTTGATATCTGAGGGCCCCGTCACACCCGTCAAAGGGTTCATATGCCAAAGTATGGGTTGACCGTAATCAAGCTTAATTGAAGAAAAACCGGTCATAATACCTTCTATGCCTTCATCCGCCTTGGTTATCACATCTGCTTTTTCTGCCTCATCTAAGTGACTCAAAAAGGCGCTGATGCTTGGCAAATCAAAGTCAAACATATCCACCCTTTTCACAAACACCTTTTTCTCAAAGAATTCTTCTGTAGCCGGTAGGATTGCCATCATTTTTAATTTTCCGGCATACAACAATCGGTTGATTGTCCACACAATGCCATATTCAGTTAGTATGGAACGTATTGATTTTATCATCTTATAAACTCTCAATCACAGAAACCAGTTTATTTGTTAACGCCTTATAATCAAAATCACGGACACCCATTCTTCCGTTATGGCCCATTTGGTCATAGGCTTCTTTTGGCAGTTCATACAATTGCAGGACAGCCTTAGCAAGATTTTCAGGTCGATCCTCATCTAAGGACAGACCACAATCATACCGGTCAATCAGAGAATACCCCATCTTAACAGTGGATATTATGGGTTTGCCTGAAGCCATATATTCAAAAAGCTTATTGGAGCTGTTCCCTCTTGACCAATTATACATGCTTTGTGAATAGTTAAGAATATTAACAGAAGCCTTACTCAGGACATAAGGAATGTACTGTTTTTCAATATAACCTTTGAAGACAACATTGGTTAAGCCTTCATCGACGGCTCTTTTTTTCAGTCTATCTAATTGATTGCCGTCACCATAGATATAGAACCGGATTGCCTTATGATCTAATAGATGCTCAGCCGCATCCAGTATATTATCCACGTTGTTAACGGGTCTTATGGCACCTGCATAGATGACCTTAAAATGGTCACCTTCAAGGTCCGGATCATCGATGATGTCTTCCTTCATTCTCCGGTCAAAAGCCTTTAAATCCACACCATTATTAATATAATGGCATTTCTTAAGATCCACCTGACCGCCTTGTTCTATATCCCATTTTTTATCTGTCAGATAGGTATAGTCCCCTTCTTTAAGAAAAATCATGGCGTCTGCATGTTTGTAAATCCAGTATTCACCCTTAACCAACAGCCGACCTATCAGACTTTTTTCTTTCAGTCTTCCACCAATAAAAAAAACTTCAGGCCAAAAATCCCTAACCTCACATATGCAGGGCACTTTAAGCTTCTTAGAAGCTTTTATACCGGCGAGCATGGCTAAGGGATGCGGCGATGAAGCAATAATCAGATTCGGCTTATTACCTTGTTTTGACATACGTTTGATGACTTTAAGAACATTTCTATAATAATCCAACATATTCATAATACGCTTGATACCATTGTCGGAAGAGGATAAGGTTTTAACAAATGTAAAACCAACACCTTTTTCTTTTTTAGTCAAAAACAATCGGCGGTCATCAATCAAGTTATAGTTAGCGTAATGCAAATGTGAAGCCGCAAACACTTCAACCTCATAACCGAGAGGTTGAAGGTTCAGAGCAAAATCATAAGGTCTTGTAAATCCATTTAAACTTGGTGGTGTTGCAGTATGGTGCAAAATCCATATCTTTTTATCTGTATGATCGGTCATAGTTACCTCTTCTTGTCTTAATCCATATTATGATACCCTATCGTCCCCTAAGCTAACCGCTTTTTTACTGTTGGTTTCTGTCTCCACAACACTGCTATTTAAGGAGGTAATGATGCAACCATAAGATGTCATAACTCTGTTTAAAGCCTTCTTTTTCAAATAAGCATCAAAATCTATATCTTCATCCGAGCCGGCTGAAGCTTCTTTTGTTAATATAACCTTCAGTGTCTTAATGATAATCTTAATATCCAGAAGAAATGTATAATTCTTAATGTACATAAGATCGTACCTTAACTTGTCCTCAAAGGAGGTGGTGTATTTGCCAAGCACTTGTGCCAGACCTGTTATACCGGCTTTGACCGCTGTACGATACTCAAATGAAGGTGTTGTTTCTACAAATTGTTTTACGAAAAAATCCCGCTCCGGTCTTGGACCAACGATGCTCATGGTTCCGTTTAACACATTGATCAATTGAGGTATCTCATCCAATCGTGTTGAACGCAGAAAGTGACCGATTTTTGTAATTCTTGGGTCTTTAGCCGTTGCCAGTACCGGTCCTGTCATCTCTTCCGCATTCAGGACCATGGTCCTGAATTTGAAGACGTGGAATTTCTTATTGCCGGCAGTCAAACGTTCCTGCTTAAAGAAAACCGGCCCTGAATCTGTCAGCTTAATAATAACACTTACAATAATGAGTATTGGTAATGCCAACAAAAAGCCTATACTGGCCACAACAATATCAAAGACACGTTTAACAAACTTTTGCTCATTTGTTAAGCCAAAACGGCTTAAATTGAAAATCGGTACGTCCTCGACTTGAATAAAGTTCGCCTTATTCAAGTTAATGGAGAAAATATCCGGAATCATGAAGACATTCTTATTATGTCTCATGCAGTATATGAAAATCTCTTCACTATGTTTACTCTGGACACCACTACATAATAAAACATGGTCCACCGTTCCCATAAGTTCAAAGGCATTCTCGATACCATTTTCATAATCATAGATATAGCGAATGTTAAACAAATGCCCCTGTTCCTCAAGAATCTTCATTGTATATGACTTAGCTTGGTCCAGATCACCAATAATCATAATGCTCTGTTTGCTATGCATGGTTTTTCTTACATACCATGTAATCACCCGCCACAATGAGATGGTCACTAATTGGAACAGACCGGCAGATAGAATAATCCATAAAGGCAGTCTAAAAACCTCTAAAAAACCTACGATGAATAATCCGATGATTGTGTTACTTACGACAATCAAAACAATGGATAATATAATATCCGATATTTGTCTATAAAATATATTACGGTACATATCAAAGGTCAACATCAAAACCAATACAATTAAGCCGCCAAGCGGTACATATAACCATAAATGGTCTTCCATGGCTTGATTATACCCTAAAAGCCATTCTGCGACCTTAATAATCAATGCGTAACTGCCTAAAAATAAGAGTAAATCGCCCATAGCAGTTACAAAAACCAAACTCTTAACTTTAAATACTTTCAAATGACCACTCCTCACCTGCAAGAACAAAGCTTACACTGCCATCCACTTCTATTAATACTTTTTTACCACTTCTTTCTATGAGTGCCTTGGTATCTCGAATCTTATCTATCATCCCGGCTTCCATAGACTTGCCATAACCGCCCGGTTGATTCATCATAAGTAATACCATATATATATCATTTAAATAAGGTAAAAGGACACAAGGATCTGTTTCAGGTTTTAGAGCAATGCCAATCTTGACTTTTTTCTTTTTGAGCATGCTAATAATCTGGTCCAGATTCTCAATGCCTTCATAGTGTACTGTTATAATATCCCTTTGATCCAATTCAAATCGATCAAAGAACTTCTCTGGATGATAAGCCATCATATGAACATCAAGAGGTATGTCTACCATCCGTCTGATTTGGTTCACCATATCTATGCCAAATGTAATATTCGGTACATAATGTCCGTCCATAATGTCAACATGAATCCAATCTGCTTTTGCAGCTTCCAATTGATATATCATTTTTTCAATATTCAACCAATCCCCACACATAATGGATGGCGATATCTTTTTATTAAATCTACTCATAGTTACGACCCCCGTATTCTCCTGATACAGTTATATGTTAAAATACCTATGCTTCTGCCTCTTCTTGTCTGCGGATAATCTCGCCAAAAGTAAAAAGATCTGTTTGCGTCGTTATTTTTAGATTATCAATAGAATCCACTACCACATACAGTGGGTGTTCATAGTGGTTCATAAGTTCAGCCGAGTTAATAAAGTGTGTCATATTATCAGCGATGGCTTTCTTGTGCGCTGCCATCAGCTCTTCAACAATAAATCCTTGAGGCGCTTTTGCAAACATACATCTGCTTCTTATAGGCAACCGGTTAATCATGCCATGATCATCGATTTCAACGATGCCTTCCGCTACATGGGCCACCGTTACAGATGTGCCATGTTCTTTAACGCATGCCAGATTATTGGTAATCGCCTCATTGGTAACATAGGGTCTAACACCATCACTTACAAGTACGATGGACTTTTTAGGATTTTCACAATCTTCATAGATGGCCTCTAGGCCTTTATAAATGGATTCCTGACCTGTCTCACCACCAGAAACAATCCATTTCACTTTTTTAATGCCTTCTATCTCTATCAGATTACGTAAATGATCTTGCCATTCTTCCAAGCAAACTACTGCAATAGCATCCATCTCTTCGTGCTGTTCAAAACACAATAAAGTGTGGATAATAACTTCCCTACCTTCAACTTCAATAAACTGCTTTGGTCTTTCGGCATTCTCCATCCTAAGACCTTTACCACCTGCAAAAATAAGTGCTACATTCATAAAATACCCTCCGTTTCATTACTGTCTTTCTATCTATATTTATCTAAATTGGCCATGTTTTACCCATTATCTCTTTCTTTATCATGTGCTACTAATTCTTATTTGTCAATCCAGGAATAATCTTCGTGTAATAAACTCAAATAGCCAATAAACATCTCCACATCTTTTTTTGTTGTAATCTTATACGTCTTTTCGTCGCCTTCAACCATGGTCACTTTTATATCGTTTAGAAACAACAAAGAGCAGCTACCTTTTGCTTTGATTAAATCTTCATCTCTGGCAGAAATATGTAAATTGTAGTAATCACCAAACCGAATACAAACCGGTGTTTGCCCTCTGTACAAACCT
The DNA here is from genome assembly GCF_900538275.1 of Petrocella atlantisensis. Lineage (GTDB taxonomy): Bacteria > Bacillota > Clostridia > Lachnospirales > Vallitaleaceae > Petrocella > Petrocella atlantisensis. The sequence continues at coordinate 315,772 of NZ_LR130778.1, forward strand.
GATTTAGATAAAGTCTGTTCTACACTTATATCATCCGCACTCATGTATAAGGCATCATTTTCTTTAATGACCGGTATCGCAGCTCCGGTTTCTCTGGCTTTTGTTATCGTCTTTCGAACTACCTCAGGATTAATAAGAGGTCTTGCTGCATCATGAACCATAACGACATCCTCATCTGCCATATACGCCCGAGCTTTAATCAGTCCGTTGTAGATTGAATGTTGTCTGGATTTACCGCCATGAACAATATACTTGCACTTCTTAAGACCAAGCTTCTGAATCCATTCCCAAACATAAGATTCCCAAGTTTCAAGGACCACCATGACGATCACATCCACTTCTTCTATAAGCTCAAGTGTCTGTAAGCAATAAGAAAAAATTGGCTTACCTTGAATCTCTAAAAACTGTTTGGGACAATTAATACCTGTACGTGTGCCATTACCACCTGCAAGTAAAATACATGTCGTCATAAAAATCTCCATTTCAAAGTTGGATTGTGCCTATGTGCCTTTCACTCTGGTATCACCTAGACTGTAACCTATTCTGTTTCTATTTTTCCTATAGCCTCTTTTATAGACAACAGAAAATAAATGGGCATTGTCGCCACCGGTGATATACATGTCCCCCGCTTCTGTCCATGTATGAGCCAGAAGCTCACCATCTTCGCCTTTTGTGAGACCAAAGTAAATCATCATGTTAATACCCAAAAATCTGGCAAAAAATAAGGCAACCAACGCTTGCTCATAACATTTCACACGCCAAAAAACATGTCTATGTACCCGTCTTAAAGTCAAAGCCACTGATTTTAATCTGTAAGCCTGTTGCTTTGACAAGGGACCGGCCTCAACCTCATCAACATTTGTCATTATACGCATTAAAGTCTTAAAGGGCACAAGCTTAATCGCAATGTGCCCGAAGCTTGTCAAGATAGCAATTATAATAAACAACAGTAATTTTTTTATTTTTACCATAGACAACACCCAAATCTTTCTTCTCAAAGCCTAAGTACCCGTTCTTTCATGTCAAAAACATAGGCTTATAGAATCATCATGCATAAGTCTATTATAATGTAAAAGTAAGCATGTAACAATAGCAAGTCTTATACTTTAATTATATTGTATTGGAGTTTTTATGAAAAAGATGCAAATTTTTCAACTATGATTGGTCAGACCAAACAAGAAGTTTACCATCATTTTTTTTTACCGCTACAGGATACATCAACAGTTCATGACCTGATTCCGTATTACAAAACTGAACAGAACCATATTGAAAGAAGTTAAGATCATATCTATCTTTTTGATAACTTGTTATACAAGCAAAACCTCTTTCAAGATTACCAACAACAACATCTACTTGGTTAGTTTTAGTATCCAGATTTTCTGGATGCATTTTATAATATTTTTTCTGTTTTGCATTACTTTGCTCAACTGTCGTACTAAAAGCAAATTGATCTTTCCACCATCCAGCATAGATACATGGACCTATCAGTTTTTTTAGTTTTTCTACATACCAATTGTCATCTACCTGTTTAAGTAAACATATATAATTTTCTTCTTTTGGTGAGTCCGTTGCATAGATGATACCTTCTTTTTTCGGAAAAGCCCAACACGACCTATACAGATGACTCCCTCCCGCTAAAGTCAATAACTCTTTAAAATCTTGCTTGGCTAACCATATAGCTGACTCCTTATATGTGTCACCCGTAAGTACAAGAACTCCCATTCGATATGGATCTGCAATCAGTCCATGAACATGCTTAATTGTACGACTTGGGAATGTGTACTTTATTTCCCACCCATCCCAAATCTCCAAACCTCTTGCGTAGATATGCATCTCATCTTTACAAGGATTACTACCATATTCTCCATAAGCAATACAGTCAGAAAATCCTTCTATATTTTTTACAACACAAATGTTAAGTGGATTACTCATTTTTTCTCTAACAACATGATCTATTGTTATATTCTTATCCTTTAAATTGACTCTGTAAAAAACACCTTTACATGGTAAAATTAAGTTATCGTGATTAATGGGGACCGCTAATCTTGGTTCAATTCGAAGTATACGTTCAAAAATTCGAAATTGTGACAGGATTTTTCTTATGAGACCAATAGGCATAGCGCAAACCTTATCTTTTGTACCATTTGAAGCATTTAACAAGTATAAAAAACCTTTACTATAAACAAGAATAAGGTCTTTATCAAAGAAATACAAAGGTTTACATCTTCTTGCAACCGTTTTTATTTGGCTTGCTTTTTCCATTATTTTTACCTCTCATATTCTTATTTAAGAAGCTCATATTACAATCTTATAATTACATACTTTGCTTCATTCCGTTCATTAAATAGTTCTTTCCAATTTTTAACTTTGGTAAACAAGTTCATTGACAATTTCATCAATATAGTTTTCAAGTAGATATTTTGACCTTGATTCATATGCATTCTTTTTCAGTTTAAATAAATAGTCTTTATCATTATATAAACGCTCTATTGCTACCGCCATTTCAGCCGGATTATTGTGTTTTAAAACGATACCATCTATGCCGTTATGAATGATTTCCGCGTTGAAGTTAATATCACTAACAATCGCTGGCAATGCAGCAATCTTCGACTCAACCAAGACTCCAGGAACACCTTCATTTTTCCATCTAGTTGGAAACAACAATAAATCATACTCATTCAATTTTGTGTAAACATCAGCTATATCCGTCTTAAAAATTCCACAATAATTTATATTATTATATAAACTGGTCTGTTGTTCAAATTCTTCTTGATACGATTTTTCAATAGCTCCAAAGAAATCAACTTCAAATTGAATATTTTTTTTCGCTAATATCTTGACAGTTTCAAAAATAATATCTGCTCCTTTTTCTTTCGATATCAACGAAAAATATACACATTTCATTTTGTTTTGATCCGGATAGTTAATTTTTACCTTGGTATTTTTCTCATTTCTACAATTAGGAAAAATACTTACATTACTTAATCCGACTTTTACTAACTCATTCTTCATCCCATCAGCTTCCACATAGACTTTCTTGTAGTTTGAAACCATTTTAAGATATGTGGCATCTTTAGAAATATTTTTTGCACTTGTCCCACCCATGACAATCAAGATAGAGTTTTTTAGTGATTTTCTATTAAAAAAGTATAATAGATAGGTGATTTTTTTTCTCCAAGATCCTGAAGCGCCTACTATAAATATTTTTTTTTGAAAGAATAACGCAGTTAAAAATTTAAATATCTCGTGCAAATTTATTTTTTTGACTTTTGACAACTCAATTATATACACATTTTTATGTTTACTTAGTTCCATATAAAGCATACTATTTTTAATTGTGACACCACCATAAGGAGGTGGAAATGCACCTAAGTACACAACATCTTTTACATTAGTCATTTCTTCACGCCCGTTTCTATATTTGATATAACAAATTTAAATTTTCCATTTTTCGTCTTACTTATGTGTTGACAAATCTCTATTTTAATGTCTAAAGTATTACCTATTCGCGCTCTAAATGCATTTATTATTTTAGATTCTGCATGTTTTAGGTCAAAATATTTATCCGGAACAATTCTAATAGTGATTTCTCCAATTATATCCTGAACTATTTGCACTTCTTTAATATTCATATTATCTTTAAACATATGACTTAGTCTTCCAAGTTCTCTACCATCCTTTGTAATAATATAGTCTCCAACACGACCACTTAATTGATTGATAATAGGAAAACACGTCCCACATTCACATCTTTTATTTAATATTTTGTAGTCTCCAGTATCTCCAATATCATATCTGATCATCGGTGTTGTTTTGTTTAAGAAGCTTGTCCAGTAAAATCTACCATCAACAACCTCTAAAAGTCCAGATTCAATATTTACATGATAATTACCTTCAGTACATTGTGTAATTATACCTGCTCTTTCTGTACTCCCATAGTAATCATATATTTCAACCTTAAATACAGATTCAATAACCTGCTTTTGATGAAGTAGCAAAGTTTCCGATGAAGTGAATATTGCTTTTGGTTTATGCAAAGAAAGGCTATTATCAAATGCGTATTTTGCTAAAATATGAATTGATGATGGAAAACCTTGAACATAATCAGGTTTCCATTCATTATATTTCTTGATATAGCTACTTAAATTCTCCTCATTCATATGGTATGCAGAAAATAACAATTGATTATTTATATAATTCCTTCTCCAAAATATTTTTCTTTCGCCAACGGCTACAATATTCCTTCCTCCAAATGTTGCAAGCTTATCAGATCTATTAATTCCAGCTAATTTCCGTTGTCTCCAAATAAACGCATACTCTTTAGCCCATTCATTATTTGACAGAGCAGTTTTTAAGACTGCACCACTCGTACCACTCGTGAAAAACAGATTAATATTTTTTTGTGATGTTAATATTTCATTAAAATGATTTCTTAAATCCTCTTTTTTCAAAATAGGAATATTCTTCATATCTGATAATACTAAAGAAGATGCATTCACCTCCGATAATACCTTCTTATAGTACAAAGAATGCTTCTGACACCACTCTATAATTTCTTTTGTTTGATTTAACTGATATTCCTCAATAACACTTTCATCCCAATAATAAGACTTCATCAAAAATTTCAAATATTTTTTATAAGTAATTCCAGATCTTTTTAATTCTCTTTTGAAAGCAAAAATACTCACGCCTATTTCCTGAATAAATATAGGTGATTTAGCATATATTTTATCAAAAGGACTCATTAAATCCACTCCTCATCTAATTTATTTTTAAATTCAGTTTCTAACTTATAAATTTCTTCAACAGGCTCTAGCTTATAACTGAAATTCCCTTCACCTCTTCAATCTAATAAATAATTTCCAAATGGCCGACATCTTGTTTCAGTATATAATTTATTAAAATATCTGTCAATATTGATAATTAATGGCTTTTATAGTGATTTTAATCCCATCTTCCCTAACTGGTATGTTTTTTATAATACTATGCTTGTTTAATTTTGTAATTTTAATAACTTAACAAAAAAAACTTCTTATATTTTAGATATGTAAGAAGTTTTTTTGTTGTTATGTCTTATAATCTATTTTCTTTGGTTGTGATTTCATATTTATAGGTCTTAAGGTCTGCTTCTAATAAGGCAGAATAATCATCTTTTACCCATTTCAGGATTAACTTATGGGGCTCTGATTCTATAATCTCAAGCGACCCCTCCGTGTCAAAAGCAGGGAAAGTATGTCTGAATCTAATGAGTTCAATCTGTTCACGCACCACACGCTTTTCCAGTCGTGCTTCTATTTCTTCTAAGGTCAAGTTGGTTCGATTAATCTCTTTGTGACCTGCAGCACCGGCACGCTTGACCGCCTCATAATCATTTTTCCCTGCAAATAGGTCTAAATACCAGACCTGCGGCTTACCCGGCATAAACATCTGAATCGCTCGGGCAAGGAGCATCTTCTCATCATCTTCTCCGAGGGCACTATAATAAGTGGCGTTTACTTGATAATAGATGTTCTTCTTCCCATGAAGATCCTTCACATAACCCCCACGACTAACAACAACATCAATCAAGTTCTGAATCTGGGCCTCAGACAAAAGCCCTTTAAGATCCAATAGCGGAATACCATCATGACAACCGAGCATATTCACTGTCTTAATATTTTTCGTCTTAACATCTAAAATCCACTGAAGGAGATGTACACTTGAGTGGTTTTCAAATGCATCAATGATTAAGCCCGGCAAGAAGAAATCATAGGTCATAAAACCTTCTTCAGCTATTTTCTCATGGATTTTTTCCTCATACTTGGAATGAATCTCCGGCAAGAGATTAAGGCCGAAACGGTCCGCTAAGGCTTTAACGCGTTCAAGCAACTCCCATGTCCCAGGTTTATTTAGGAAATTCTTCTCACCAGGTGCCTTTGGTGCATAAGCAAAAGCATCCAATCTAACAATGCCTGCCCCGTAGCCGGCCAATTTTTTTAAAGTATCTTCATAGAAATCCCATACAAGTGGCGACTTGATATTTAGATCCATTTGACCTAAGTATTTTCGATGAGACTCTAGATAATCAACGACACCTGCTTTATAAGCGGTCATGATGCCAAGGTCGATCTCAGAAGGCTTTTTCCCATCAAGTAGTCCCTGATTCATTATTTCTGCAATCATCTGTGCCTGAGTGTATTGAAGGTCCAGCTCTAACATCAGATCAATAGCGTCAATAGGGTTATATCTAACTTCCTGATAGAAGGTATTCCAATAGGGCACCTCTTTACCGTCTGGCATGCGCACATTTAATATAGGCAAACCCGGCTTTCTAAAAAACATATCTTTAATCAAAGCTTCTTCTGGCTGAATATAGCCCTCTTCTGTCATCTGGCCTTTGCCTTCCCAGAAGCGGTTCCAATCAATGAAAAAATCTCTATAGATTGACTGATCCCCTTTTTTAATAATATCTTGAAAAGGCTTCGATAATACCGATGCATGATTTAAGATAAAATCAAACTTAAAATCCATCCCCAATGCCTTTAAGGCCTCTAAGTCTTCTTTAGTCGCTAGTAAAGCATTCAGTTCATAATCAATAACTGAGAACCCACGGTCCAAATCGGTGTTAAACACACTGGGTAATATGTATATAGATTCAAAAACATCTCTAAATGCGTCCTTCTTAAGTAAGGCCACAAGACCACTCAGCGATGCATCTATACTGTCCGGGTATGCGTTAAGCATGAGACCTGTACGAACATCCCTTTTATCTTTTATCCCTTGATTCCCTTGATTCATAATATGCCTCCTTAACTTCGACCTCTACTATAGTCCCTCTTGCAGCATGATTTGACGGTACTGTTCGAAGCCTACGATCTCGCCGTCTTTAAGTACGATTATCTTCGCACCGGAAGCCTGTGAGAACAGTAGCTTTTGTTCGATATCCAATACCATGGTTGTAAAAGGACTGTCCGTTCCACCATCACGATTACGCAATTTACGATGTTCTAATGTCTCACTCGGGGTACTGTTAAGTAGAATCGGTATATCCACACCAATTAAAGCGTCATTGTTGCCGTGGGTCCACTCGATAATAACCACCTTAATATTAGAAAAATCAACCTTTTCGTACCATAGATCCGTCTCTTCTCGCCCCATTCTCTTAAGCAGAATACTCTCTTTATCATGTTTAAACTCAGCGATGATATGGTTTATTTCATCAAAATCAATCTCAGCCGAAGTCCCAAGATAGTCTTCAAGACCTTTTCTACCTTCCTGTTGATAGATGAATAACCAAGGAAGTTCTTGGATTTGATCCGGATCAAAATCTTGATTAAGGGCCTGAAGTTCTCTTAGTTTGTCTCCCCGTTCTCGGTTATAAGCGCCTTGTGCAACCAGACCCTTAAGACCCATCTCTCTGAAGATTCTAAGGCGTTCCTCATCATTATGCTTTGGTATTCTATGAGGGTAATTATCCCCGGACAGAATATAGCTGCCTATCCCTACGTCATTAAAATAATACGCCAGTAAAGCCCCAATCTCCGACTTACCGACACCGGAACCACCATGAACGGAAATCACCACTTTATCCTTCGGACGGATCTCTTGTATATCCTTAACCATCTGATATAACTTGGGGAATATCGCTTCTGCCTTCATAATATGCCCCGTCTGTATCTGAATCACATCCCCAGGCATATCCCCTTTTTTTATGTTATCGTAATCCACGAGCTGGGGTGCCACCCATTGGAATGTATCCATCTTCTTGTCTTCTTTTTTCTCCATAAAATACGCACGCCTCCTTACTGACCGCTATGAAAAGCTTTTCATGAAGAAATTATAGAGGTAAACACCTCATATGTCAATTGTAAAAGTGCCACAATAAGAGGCTATATCTTTGGTTAATACGTTGAAACGGCGTTAATAGATGACATCCGATAGAATAATCGTATTTTGAACCGGATTCACACTATACTGCAAGCTTCTGTAAGATCCGGACTGTAATTGACTTAAGACCTCTTCTACATAGATCTGGTCGATATCATAACCAGTTTTGATCTCTATCTTATTGCCTTGTTCATCAAAGAATCTTTGTAACCGTTTTATAAGATCCGATGCTTGCTCAGCATAGAGGTCCATATAGACATAGTAATTATACTGCTTACCTGTTGCAACCGGATAATCTTCTGCAATATACTGATGATCTTTGCTCATCTGCTCACTGGTGATGTTCATATAATCATACCGCTTGACTTGAGTCCCACCGGGCATAACCGGATCATCCCAGGTAACATCCACATGGTACCATTCTTCCTCTAACTGTACCAGATTCCAGGCATGGGCCTGCTCTCCTGCCGTACCTTGAATAATGATGGTCTCAAGGCCTGCCATTGTAGACAGATAATGAAAAGCCTCAGCATAACCTTGGCAAACAGCATCCCCATGAATCAGAGCACCATACATGGTATAGATATATTCTTCACCGGCTTCAACATCCTTAGTATAGACGATATGGTCCACCAAATAATCATGAATAGCCAAAGTCTTCTCAAAAGGCGTCATACCGTCCTGAATAATCTCATCTACGATCGCTTCTGCTTTCTTAACACTGGTGTCAAACTCTGTCTTAGTAATCTTATAGTTGACACGAAGGGACAGTGACACATCACTGGTGGCTGACTCCGTAGAACTAACCGCTGAATAATACCCTGGGTAATCCTTCATGGACGTTATGGCACTTTGAATCCCAGCTTCTACCTGCTCATAGGTAAGTGCAGGAATCATGAATTCACGTTCACCCTCCCAAGCGAGTATCATCGCCACCACCGCTGCCAGAAGTTCTTCTTCTGTATTAATAAAATCCTCTTGATCCGAAGAAAAAAGCTTGTTCTGACTGGCGATATGAGAAATCACCTTGCTGCTGTCAAAAATAATCTCATCTTGACCCCAGAAATAATTGTTCGCAATGAGGCCCATACTTATTAACAATAGGACTAAGGATATGAATTTAATGGGGTTGAACCTTCTACTTTTTCTCATCATTGACTCCAGACTTTCTTACAAGATTATTTAAAATTCTAAGTGTTTCTTACTTTTCAAATTTTGTTTTCAAATCAATCTCTTTTCTTGAAAGCTCTAGACCTTCATTTAACTCATAAATAAAATGTTCATCTTTTGACAATTCTAATTTATCAATTTCAGTAAACCTCTATTTTCCTATCAAGTTGTGTTAACAAAAAATTATTTGTTATAATATCTCTGTATTTATAGGATAATTCTATCATGAATATATATTAAATGCAACGCTCTCTCTATCGTTGTATTTATCGTTGCATATCTAGTCGTATATTCATCTACCGTTGCATTTCGTTTTACAACGACAAAACGACAGAAGCAGAGCAAAGAAAAAAAAGACGTCAAATCCCTTGGGGTCTGACATCTTATCTTTTAAAAAATACTTAAGAATCAATTACTTGTCAATGGTTGTTTTTCATGCTTTTGTTAAGCAGCTTCTGCTTCACCCACATCTATTTTAAAAGTATATTTTGATGCCTTATAGAGGAAGAAGGCAAAGGCAAGGACTGCAGTTATGATGCCAACAGGATAGCCTATGTTTGTAGGTAATTTCAAGCCTTCTGGTGCAATCAGGATATAAGTAACGGTTACCGCCGTCATAAATGCTGCAGGAAGGGAACAGATGTAGTGGAATTTCTTATTCTGTATTAAGAAGCTTTCGGCAGCCCATAACATAACCATGGCTAAGGTTTGATTTGCCCATGCAAAGTAGCGCCAAATGATGGCAAAATCAATGAAACATAAAGCGATTCCAATGGCAAAAAGTGGCACAGCAATAATAAAACGATTACTTAATTTCAACTGATTAAACTTAAGTGCATCCGCAATGGCTAAACGCGCACTTCTAAAAGCGGTATCGCCTGAAGTTATCGGGCACGCCACAACACCAATAATGGCAAGTGCACCGCCAAAAGTACCAAGTAAAGAGACAGAAATAGTATTCACAACGACAGCAGCAGCACCGGCTTCAGCTAAAGTCGCCGTAGATCCAAAGAATGCCATTGCAGCAGCGGCCCAGATTAAAGCGATGATGCCCTCTGTGATCATAGCACCATAGAATATAGAACGTCCTTGTTTTTCGTCAGAAATACAGCGGGCCATGATTGGAGATTGTGTTGCATGGAAGCCACTAATAGCACCACACGCTATGGTGATAAATAGATATGGGAATATCGCTTTACCCGTTGGATGTAGGTTATTAAATTGAATTTCCGGGATGGTATAGCCTTTAGCAAAAATACCTACGATGATACCAACACCCATGATCAACAAAGCCGCACCAAATATTGGATATATGCGACCAATGATCTTATCGATCGGCAAGACTGTCGCTAACAAGTAATAGACAATAATGACGCCTACCCATGCAAGTCTAGGGATACCCGTCAAGTTTTCAAGTAACCCGGCCGGCCCATTAACAAAAACAACACCCACTAAGATCAACAAAACAACGGAGAAAATCCGCATTGCATTTTTAGCAGAGGTTCCAAGATAATGACCTACGATTTCAGCAAATGTTTGACCATTGTGTCTTACAGAAAGCATACCGGCAAAATAGTCATGTGTCGCACCGGCAAAAATTGATCCAAGTACAATCCATAAGAATGCAGATGGTCCCCAATATGCACCAGCAACCGCACCAAATATGGGTCCAAGTCCAGCAATGTTTAGAAATTGAATAAGAAAGGCTTTTTTGGTGTCGATGGTTACAAAGTCAACCCCATCCGCCATAGAAACAGCTGGTGTTGGTTTGTTGTTATCTGCGCCAAATATTTTTTCAACAACTTTACCGTAAAATGCATAACCTAGAATTAACGCGATGACAGACAGTAAAAACGAAATCATAGTAATCCTCCTTAGAATCTTTATTATGGTTAGTTTATGCCATAATTATAAGATAATCGAAACATAATTAGGACATTTTCAGGTGAAATGCAAAAAACACAACCTAAGTGGTTGTGTTTAATTACTAAGCGGTTTTGTAAAAACAAGATAAACTTGTTGAATATGGATATATTTTTTTATTTCATGTTGATGAGACCTTTAAAAGTCTTCGTATTTCGTCTGCTGATGGGGATATGTTCCTCATAGTTTAATAATTTAACCGCATAGGTAGTGTTGAACCATGGAATGATTTCTTCAATAGCATCTAGGTTAATAAGAAAGCTTCTATGGCAACGAAAGAAGTTCTTCTCATGCAATTGTAATTCTAATTCGCTAAGTGTTTCTAAGACCATATACTCTTCATTTTTTACAAAAATCCTTGTTTCATTGTCATTTGTGGTGCAAAAAAGGATATCCGACTTACTGATCAAATAGATTCGATCATTTTTCCAAACCGGCAATTTATCGTATCTGGGTTGGAGTGTACTGGATATTAATTCTTTGATGGATAAGGCTTGATGACTTCGGTTATCCAGTTGGTCATGAATTCTTTGAATGGTTCGATCAAACCGTACCTCGCTCAGTGGCTTCAATATGTAGTCGATGGCATGAATATCGAAGGCCTGTAGGGCATGTTCATCAAAAGCCGTCGCAAAAACAATAAGTGGTGGATGCGGCAATTTCATGATTTCTCTTGCCAACCTTAAGCCATCCATTTCAGGCATAGAAATATCTAAGAACACAACATCCACCTTGGTCTTGTGGAGCTTAGTCAGTGCAACCATGGGATCCGTGTAGGTGCCAAGGATCCTAATATCTTCATAACTTTTAAGCAAGTAACTCAGTTCTTCTAGTGCCGGCCTTTCATCGTCAACCAGTAAAACTTGAATCATAACACGTCACCACCTAAAGGAAAAATGAGAACCATGGAGGTGCCTAAGTTAACCTGACTCTCGATTTGTAGGCTCGTTCCATAAATACTTTTTAGACGGTTGTTGACATTTGTAATCCCTATACCGGCTGTAGGATCAGACCCCTCCAAAATACCTTTGATTTTTTCTTGGGTCATGCCAACCCCATTATCTTTAACCTGTATGTAGATGGTCTGATTTTCTTTATAAGCATGGATTTCTAATTTGCCACCTAATTTGGTCGACATAATGCCATGTTTCAATGCATTCTTAACAATGGGCTGTAGAATCAATGGCGGTACAAGACATTCCGCATCTGCCTCAATGTCAAAGACCACTTCAAGACGTTCAGAAAATCGTGCTTGTTCTATACTCAAATAGCTTTCAATATGTTTTATCTCCTGTGAAAGAGGAATGATCTTTGACCAGTAAGGGTACCACGATACAGGCCTTTAATTTACAGGTCGTATCCGAGCATTCAATATCGGCTTGGTATTGACCGATAATATAACTTTTAGAAACCATGGCTTTTTTGGTAATACTTGTATATATGTGACTACCTACTTGATGATGGTCATTGCCAACACCAACATGGGCCAGAATCGTCTGTGTATTGGTAAAAGAAACCGCGTCCACACCTGTAGCTTCATAAATAATCTTTGCAGCAGCCAGACTTGATTTTTCAGTTAAGCCATTTCTAAGAATAGGCAGGGTTTGATTGGCAATACTAAGCGCCAACTGTGCTTTCACTGCACCTATACGATCGTTTTCTTCATAGATTTGTTGAATCAATAGAATAAAAGCAGCCGTACCAAAGGCATTGATAAAAGTCATAGGCAAAAAGATCAGTTGAACCAAATCCAGGGCCTGAGAAAAGGGCCTAGCTATAAGGAGGATCATAAGCATTTGTAGCGATTCAATGAGAATCGCTAGTAAAAAGCCAAATATCCATTTGTTGGGCTTCGTATCCACATATTTCTTGAAGAATCCGGCAATCACCCCACCCAAAATGGTAGAGATTCCACATGCAATGGCTGTAAAACGACCTACAGGAATGATCATTCGGTGAATACCTGCAATCAAACCCGCACCAATCCCAACAGCCGGACCACCAAACAGTCCGGCCACAATAACACCGATCGAACGGGAATTTGCAATGGCATCATCCACTGGTATACCCGAATAAGTGCCGATAATGCCCATAAAACCAAATAAAAAAGAAAATAAGACCTTGTCCCTTAGGGTTAACTTTTTTTTAAGAATATAGCGCTTAAAAAATGTGGATTTGGATAACAAAAAAGCAGATAAGACAATAATACCCAGTTTATTAATAAGACTTTGAGACAGTTCAATAAGCATAGTATTCCTCGTATTCTTAGGTGACATTATGATTTAAAGATAACATTTTCAATACAATCCATAATCACGAATACCAAATATCTCTTACAACTCAAAATAGCTTCTAATATTCGGATTATATTGCTTCGCCTTAATCTCACACAGCAGTTCTTCCAGTGATGATAGCATTGCTATGATGCAAAGGCCAATCAATACAATATTCATATCTATGATTAAGAATAAATAGGGTACAAAAAACAAAACAAGTCCTGTTGCTTTGTTAGATATCAGATGCAAGGCAGCAAATTGACGAAATCGCATCGCACCGACAATATATGCCGTTATCCGTATCAAACCAATAATAATTGCAAAAATCCATATCCACCTAGATGCAGATAGCCATAACACAGGTCCCAGTCTGTAGAATACAACAATAAACAGCACCATATCCGCTATACTATCAAGTCTTGCACCCATATGACTCTCTGTCTGCATGCTTCTTGCTACGATGCCATCTAATACATCTGTTAAGCCACAATATGAGTAAACCAGATAGAACCCCCATGAGAGGGGTGTAATAAAAAACACAAAAAAAGCCGCTAATATTCTGGTAAAGGATAGAATATTGGCCAAATGCCTGATGATCATACATGACCTCTCAACTTTTTATATACGACCAAAGCGTCAGTACTTATTGAATTATAGGATTGGTCTTGGTTTCTGATTGGTTTTCTTAACAGATTTTGGTTTTTTCTTATGAAACTTAATGCCACCATCCACTATTTCCATTAGTGGTGTCTCACCAGGATTATATCCTAGTTGCTCTAATAGCTCTGCCGGAATATTGATTGTTCCATCATCATTCACTGTAAATACGCCCAAACTCTTCATCTAATTATAACCCACTATTCCCTTAATATATTATCAGTTAACTCTATTATATAACAACAAGTATTAAGATGCCATGAAAAATATTGAATTATTTCAGGTGGATGTTATTTCCAAACGTATGATGACCCTAATATTTTTTAATTTTTCCTATCATTATCGTACACATTGATGGATTGACGACTCAGCTTAATCTGATCGAGTTGATCATCTTTTTCGTGGTCTAACTCATGTTTATATTCTTCAACATCTTTTGAAAGTTGCTCAAATTCATTATCTACAAGCTCTAGAATCCCAGCCAAACGGTAAAATCGGCGCTTCAATTCTTTTGGCAAGACTCCATTGAATTTATAATTTCAATCATGTTCCACTTCCGACCAAGCATGTTGCAATAAAGTTCTAACCTGTATTTCAAATTTTAGTTTTTTGAGTTTCTTATGTTCAGGTATGATCGCATCATCCTTTAGCTCAGCAATATAGTGGACCGATAAGTAACCAAATCTATCCACTTCAATGGTCTCGATGATACCATTTCATATGCATGTTGTGATGTCATAACCCAACTCTTACATCCATGCAAAAGCAAGGCGGGACAAGTTGATGCAATCCAGTCTTCTTTCCAATTTCCATTTAACAACTCTTGAGATTGTGCAATATGTTCCCCATCAAATCTAAATCCCCATCCCTCTTTTCTTCTAATACACTCTCTAAAAAATAGGTATTATCAGTAATGTTATTATTTTTTAAAAAATCTCTTATTTGCTTAATAGTAGAAAACCTTTTAGGCCATGATTTTGCAAGTGCAATTAATGGTGACCCATTACCACCAAAATCATTGTAAGATAGTTGAACATTGTTTGTAGTAAAAAATCCTCTTACAGCCATTAATCTACCTCCAAAAAGTTGTAAAATATTACAATATTCAAAGACACTAGGCATAGCTTTTAAATTGCCTTCTATCTTGTGATAATCTTCTTATATTTCGTAACAGCAGATATACCAATCTATCAAAATTCTGCTCTAATATTGGAATTTGTCCAACCTATCAAATAGTAATCTAATTACTTGATAGCAACAATACGACTACTAGCCGTTTTCAATAGACATTCCCATATTAATTAATGTTTTTGCCACAAGTATTAGCCATATAAGCGCCAAAATCCCACCCGGTGTAGCCATGATAACAGCAAATTCTTGAACTAATGGTACAAATGTAACGAGTACAACGTAAATGAGTAATAATGAGTAACCAATAATCCCAATATATGAAGTCTTTTTACCGAAGACACCCCCATTTAACATAACTAATGACAAACATAAACTAGAAAATGTAGACATGCAGAAGCCAATAAAAACACCAAAGCCACCATGTTCTCCTCTAACTAACAACGCTTCTCCTGCCGAAGCTAAGTACATCTTTTGAATCTCATCTGTTTCGCGAAAGTATTTATTGCTTAAATCTAACATTGATAATGCAGTATTATTTGAGACAAAAATAATTACACCAACAATTGATATTATTAATGCTACACTTGCATAAGGGGCACGTTTTTTTCTATGAACAGCGAATAGGCCAAAGTAAACCAGAATCATTATAAAAGAGAGAATTAAGTTGACGAAATCTAAATGATATAGCCCCATAAACCAATTATTATGAAATTCTGCAAATCTTTCGATTGCTGTTTGTGGCAAATCTGTAACATTACTACTAGAAATTGTACCAAAAATTATGTCAAACAGCGTTACGCCAAAGGCAGCCAATGCTGCGATTCCACCCATTAAATAAATCTTCTTCCACTGCTTTTCATTAAAATCTTTATTCTCCACAATCTAACCTCCATCACTATTGTTTACTTTCATTGCTCCCAAGTGGCCAATTCCTGCCATAAAGATTCTTCTTTCATAACCAAAAAATATTCATATAAACGAAAAAGACAACAAACTCTAAATTTTTATACTGTTCTTCTTAACTTTTCAACTGCTTCGTTAATTTTTTTATTGCGTCTAATACTTGACCAATTAACTATTGCTGTTTCAATTAAATCTAATTTCTTCGAAACACATATAGATTTCATCTGCTCTATAGCCTGCTTTCCCCCCATCCATGGGAATGGGAAAAATTGTGTAACAAAACAGCTTACTTTTTTATTGTGTAAAATTGAACTTTGTGTCATAAAAAATGCCATAACTGGTGAAAGTGCGAATCCCCTTACTGGTGCGCCGAAAATTAAAAAGTCATATTCATTTATAATAGGGACTTTTGTTAATCTGACTTTACTGGGTTCTCTCTCGTCATCGTTAATAGCGATTATTTCTTCAATATTTACTAAATGTCCATCTGCAATAAAATTTTTCTTCAATTTTTTTGCTACTTGCAATGTATTACCAGTTTTTGAGTGTACAATTATTCCAATCTTCATAAGAACCTCCTGATATATTAACTTATATTTAGCATCAAGCTCTGTGTTTCCAAATATTAACCTGATTTAGAAAACAACACGTTATTTTACCAACTAATATTAGTGACTTGCAGAATGTTACCTTCATACCCATAATCGCTAACTGCTTAATTTTTTTTAAGTAAATAATCTACAATGATTTCGATGTCTCTATATACATTTTCTTCTGTTAATTCCATATTATAAGAAAAGCTCAACGTCATCATGCCGTGCATTGAATAAATAAATATTTTAGCTATTACCTCTAGGTCTTCTATGCTAATTATTCTTTTGTTAATAAATTCTTTGAAAGTATCAGCCCATATCTCATCATAATTAGGCTCTTCAACAGCAGTACCATGTTTATTTTCTGGCTTAATTAATTGATATAGGTAAAAAAATCTAAATATATTTGGATTATCGAAATAGTAGCTAATATATATTTTAAAGATATTCTTTATCCCCTCCACATCATACTTGGCTATATCAATTCTACTTTTTACTATTTCAATTAAATCCAATACCATCATGGATTTTGTTTCCCATAGCAATTCATTTAGGTCAGTGAAATAATTGTATATTGTTGCATAAGAATATCCTGCGGACTCAGCAACTTTTCTAATAGTTACTTTTTCAACACCTTCATTAGTGATTATTTTTTTGGCCGCATCTAAGAAAAAACCTTTAATCCTCTCCCTCTTAATCATTCTTTTATCGACTTCTTTTGCTTTCATTTAAACCACCTCACTATAAATAACTAACACTGTCCAACTACAAACAAAATTTAAGAATCAAAAATAAGAGCTCTATATAATAATCATTAAAATTATCATATATATAATTTATTATCAATGATAATATTTTTTATGATTTTTGTCAATACCTTTAATGCACATAAATAAATTTTTATAAACAAGTTTTTATTGCATTTAAAAAGTGCATTCATAAGGTGTTGTTTTTCCCGTTAATAAATTCAATAACACATAAGCACTACGGCAAGACAAGTGAGCAATTATATAATGGCATGGACAAGGTCTGTGAGTAAGGCATGTTCAGATCTCACGGTCAGAAACATAAATCAAGTTATAAAAGCAGATAATTGAATACGGTTTTTTGCATTGTCCATTCACATACACCCCAAGAAAAAAAGCCCTCGGTTTCCCTGGGCTTCATCCTTTATGCTTTTTTATGATACTTTTCCCCATCCTAGCAATAAGGACAGTGGTCTTTTCCAATATCATACTTCTCTAATATCTTTTCAATGTCTTCAAGTTGAATTAATTTTCAACTTTTCTATATGCAGTGTCAAGCTCTCTTAAGTTATAATCCCTAACCTCCGGTACAAAGATCTCCTCTTTACATTCAGCACAATAAGCTTCTTTACCTACATACAAAATCATTTTCCCTTTAATTTCTTTTTTCTTATCAATCATCTTAACATTGTAATCAACCGTGTCACGGCATTT